>NZ_CDRRQK010000007.1:0-114025 GCF_977044405.1 Dorea sp. | reverse complement strand
AGAGAACCGGAGATAAGGAACAATTTTATAATGAAATAATTACAAACTGGTGCTGATTTGCAAGTGCTTATATAAAATAAACCTTGTTCATGAATCGTATTCAATTACTACGATAATGGCAAGTGCTTTAAGATGATTTACAGTGTCTCTGACTGAGTATTCCAATGAAAATAGAAAAATAAAATAGTATGTGAATATTCCCGTGCGGAAGAACCCCTGAGTCCGGACAGCCGGGACACGGAGCCCGGATTATTCAGACAAGGACGATGAACTGCCGTGGCTCAGTTACCAGCACTTTGGCAATCTGGTAGGCAACCTCACAGATCTGATTGTGCTGGAACAAAACTGGCAGCTGATGATTGATGAAATCTGGAATACCCGTCAGGTCAATGACTATACAGGAAAGAATATCAACAAAAAGGACTTCATGCGTTCCTGGACACACAGCCGTACCGCACAGCACATTTCCTTTGACGAGCTTTTGGAAGAAGGAACTACTGTTGACGGCGAGTTGCTTTTTGATATTGCTGATCCACGCAGCGAGTTTGAATCTGAGATAATTCATAAGTTTTACATGGAGGATTTCAAAGCCCAACTTCCCGGGGTAGACAGCAAGATTTTACAGATGCGCTATGACGGTCATTCCCTGAAAGAAATCGCTGCCGCAGTTGGTTTCAAAACGCCCAGCGCAGTCAGCAAGCACGTTGAGAAAATCGCTGAACGGTACGATAATTTTATATCGGACGAATACGGAAAGCTTTTAAGCAAATGTATTAACTAAATTATTATGGAGGATAATTATGTCAACAATTAGTCAAGAGGAATCATTATTGTTACAATGTTTAGCAACCACATCACTTTTAGGTGAATTGAGTAACGCAAATTTCTTGGAAAGCGATTACTATAAGCAACTGTCATTTTCAAATAAGAACATTAAGAATATTCTTACCCAATTCGGTCTTAGAAATCCGGCAACAATGCAGATGATGCTTTATGCATTATTAACTGTTCCAAGAGAAACCCTTTCAAGAACGGCTTACAGCGTGTTAGAAACTTATGTTGAAAGAATAAATCCATTAGTAAGTACGCTAATCGAAACGGAAACAATGTCAACTTATGACAATGAAGATAGCTGCGAAAAAATTGACTATTTCCGCCATATTAGAAATGCTGTTGCTCACTCAAAATGTAATTATTTTAGTGATCGTGGAAAGAATTTTGTTATCTTTTCTGATAGCAATAACAACGGATCCAAAGTATGCTCTATAAAAATGGAATGTTACAAAGTTGGGATTATTCTTATGGAACTACAAAGGCTTATTATGGAATACTATAATCAAAATCATTAAATCTATGTAACGGCAGTCACGAGAAATCGTGGCTGCCTTTTTGTTTGCACGCCATGGGCGCGCTCTAACGGGTGCAAGTCCCGAACACGCCTAGGCAACGAGGAAGTGTATAGCTGAACAGCAAGGGTGTCCATCGTTGAATATTACGGTTCAAATGGTTCTTCCGCAATTATCCGTTTTTACATTTCCTCACATATCTAAGTTTTGCCTCTAGTAAACGTTTCCTACAGCGTCCATACATTGTTCGTTTTATCATTTTTAACCGACTGTTTGTCCCTTCGACAAAACCATTACTATAATCATAGACTACCGCATTTTCAACCGCATCTATGTCTCTTTTTAATCCTTCTGCAAAACTCTTTAGTGCTTTAATCTTGCTTTTGCAATATTTTTCTATAAACAAGTATAGTAGCGGAACATTTCGCTTTTTAAAAATATTTCGAAACTCTTTTATACAACAATGAAGTTCCCAAACCGCTGGATAATGATCATAAATAAAGTTTTTGTGCTCTACTGTTAATTCTGTATTCATCCACATATATCGGAATATCCCCTCACGTGTGATATAGTCCTTTTCTTTTCCAATACTACCTGTTCTGTATTTTAATCCTTCTGTCATTGTTCGGTGTTTATGATCTCCTAAATTGTCCAAATCCAGATCTGCTTGATTGTCCACCAATTGATTAGTATACTGTCCTTATCAA
Organism: Dorea sp.; assembly: GCF_977044405.1. Lineage (NCBI taxonomy): Bacteria > Bacillati > Bacillota > Clostridia > Lachnospirales > Lachnospiraceae > Dorea > Dorea sp. Next base: position 111,972 of record NZ_CDRRQK010000007.1, on the reverse strand, counting down.
GAAAAAGGAAAAGGTTCCAAAGCACCCTCCTAGCAAGATCGTACTCTGGAACCCTGGTCAATAACCATGTTTATTGTAACAGATTACACCCGGATTGGACAACATATTTTTACAAGAGAGCAATGAATTTCTTTGTCCTGTATGTCGAATAGGAAATTTGATTTTCAGAGATTACTGCAAACGAATCATCCGCTACGAAGATGGTTCTCATGAATGGATTCAAATCCCGAGACACAGATGCAATAATCTGAAATGCAAGAGAATTCACCGGATGCTGCCAGATTGTCTGGTTCCGTATAAACACTATAATGAGGAAACAATCTCTGGCGTTTTGGATGATATCGTTAATCCTGATGATGAAGATTCTGAAATTTATCCTTCCGAAAAAACGATGCTCCGCTGGCATCACTGGTTTATTTTAAATCAATTCAACATAGAAGGACATATGAAATCGATTGGTTACAGATTACTGGGTTTTAAAGAGGAACTGTTAAAATTCAGTAATTCATTGCTCGGTCACATAAAGAGTTCCATGCCAGATGCCTGGCTGAGAACCATTCTCCGTTACCTATATAATTCGGGGAATTCTTTACAGCCATGCTATTCGTGAGTTTTACCGACTTTGTTTTCACTGTCCGGGAAAAGGACTGTATGATGATCTCAGAAAGGAGATACATACAGTTATGAATCAAAATACAGCTTTAATAAGAAAGCAGAACCGTGATGAAATTGCTTTACAGAAGTATACGATGATCTCACCACTATTGGATGAAAATATTGATCCGGCTGCGGTAAGAGAATTGCGAAGTAAACTGGCAGAACAGAACGGATTATCCGAACGTACATTACGTAGATATGTCAATGCTTATCAGAAAAAAGGATTTGAAGGATTAAAACCGGCAGAACGTGTCCGGTATAAAAAAGAAGTGATGCCTGATAATTACGATGAAATCCTGCAAGAAGCAATCCAACTCAGACGAGAGGTCCCTCGCAGATCTGTAGAACAGATCATTTTTATTCTCGAATCAGAAGGAAAAGTCGCTCCGGGCGTATTAAAGCGTCCAACTTTACAACGGCACCTATATCAGGCCGGATTCGGCTCTGCTCATATGGATATTTATCAAGATGCAAGAAGAAGCTCATCAAAACGTTTTTGCAAGTCGCATCGAATGATGTTAGTCCAGGGAGATATCAAGTATGGCCCGAAACTTCCCATTGGGAAAAATGGAGCCATGGTACAAACCTATCTTTCTTCTGCGATTGATGATCATTCCAGAATGATCCTGGCTTCACAATTCTATGATAATCAGGAAGAAACCATCGTGGAAGACACTTTTCATAAGGTAATCCTGAAGTTTGGCCGATTTGATAAGTGCTATTTCGACAATGGAACCCAGTATGTTGCAAAACAGTTAAAGCTGTCCTTGGCAAAAATATGTAATACTTAATGCTTATCAATGATTTTTAATCGTTATTAAATAAGCGAAATCTTTTGAAACAGAAAAGAATTTTTGCAGATTTTAAAATTTTTAAAACTAAGATATTTTGTTACAACAGAAAAGCAACAAAAATACAACTAAAAGTAGTTAAGATAAGAGATATTTTAACAAACATCAAAAAGCTATAAATCGGAAAAAAATCTTCTAAATATACATTTGTTATATAGAAGTAACAAACAGATAGAAGAAATACACTATAATATTAAAAAAATCACAATTTTATCGCCCCAAAGACTTGAAAAAGAAATTCGCGAGTAGTACAATTGTGTTAAAAGATTAACACAATATTTTAAAAGGAGCGTGTTTGAAATGGCAAGATTTACATTACCAAGAGATGTTTATCACGGAAAAGGATGTTTATCCGAATTAAAGAATCTGAAAGGTAAAAAAGCTGTCCTCGTAGTCGGCGGCGGATCTATGAAGCGTCAGGGATTTCTGGACAAAGCAGTGAACTACCTGAAAGAAGGTGGAATGGAAGTTAAGCTGATCGAAGGCGTGGAACCAGACCCATCTGTAGAGACGGTTATGAAAGGTGCCAAAGTAATGCAGGAGTTCGAGCCTGACTGGATCGTAGCAATGGGTGGCGGATCTCCGATTGATGCAGCCAAAGCTATGTGGGTATTTTACGAGTATCCGGATGAGACATTTGAAAATATCATCACACCATTCAGCTTCCCTGAACTTCGTCAGAAAGCAAAATTTGCAGCCATCCCATCTACATCAGGAACTGCAACAGAAGTAACAGCATTCTCCGTAATCACAGATTACAATACAGGAATCAAATATCCTCTGGCAGACTTTAACATCACACCAGATGTTGCAATCGTTGATCCGGATCTGGTAGCAGGACTTCCTCAGAAACAGGTTGCTTATACAGGAATGGATGCACTGACACATGCGATTGAAGCTTATGTATCAACACTCAACTGTCCATTTACAGATCCACTTGCGCTACAGGCAATCGAGATGGTTCTGGATTATCTGCCGGCATCTTACAACCTTAACATGGAAGCAAGAGAGCAGATGCACTACGCACAATGTCTTGCAGGTATGGCATTTTCAAATGCGTTACTTGGTATCGTGCATTCTATGGCTCATAAGACAGGAGCAGCATTCTCAACCGGACATATTCCTCACGGATGTGCCAATGCAATCTATCTGCCATATGTAATCAAATACAATGCGAAAGATAAAGTAGCTGCATCCCGTTATGCAGAGATTGCACGCAGAATGGGACTTCCTGGAACATCTGAAAAAGCTCTGATCAACAGCTTATGTGCAAAGATTGACGAGTTCAATGCGAAGATGAATATTCCTAAGACTCTGAAAGAGTTCGGCATTAACGAAGATGAGTTTAAAGAAAAACTGGATAAGATTGCAGAACTTGCAGTTGGTGACGCCTGTACAGGATCGAACCCAAGAGCAATTGACCCTGCAACAATGGCTAAATTATTTACATGCACATACTACGGAACAGAAGTTGACTTTTAGATAGACGGATACGAAAAGTAAGTAGATCATTTATATCAGATGGCTGTCACATGGAGTTGTGTGACAGCCGTTTTCTGTCCACTTATGTGCCGGAAAAATATCTGTTATTGCCGGATTTCGCAGGTTCAAGATATCACAATGGCATGGAAAATCCGGACAGGATTCCTGCTATATTCTGACAATATACTGTATTTTTATACTTTTACTTGCGAAAAGATAACAGCCGTATTATGATAATAGTAATATTTGAAATTAGGAGGAAATAAGATGTACAAAATTTTAAAAGCAGAACAATTAACTGCTAACATCTTTCTGATGGATGTAGAAGCTCCTCGTGTAGCAAGACATTGTGAACCGGGACAGTTTGTCATTGTAAAGATGGATGAAAAAGGAGAAAGAATCCCTCTGACAATCTGTGACTATGACAGAGAGGCCGGAACTATTACGATCGTATTCCAGCCGGTTGGAGCATCCACAACAAAAATGAAAGAATTAAAAGCAGGAGATTATTTCCGCGATTTCACAGGTCCGTTGGGAAATGCTTCAGAGCTGGTGGATGAAGATATTGAAGAGCTGAAAAAGAAAAAGATCCTGTTTGTCGGCGGTGGTGTCGGGGCAGCACCGGTATATCCACAGGTAAAATGGCTGCATGAGCATGGTGTGGATGCGGATGTTATCATTGGATCTAAGACAAAAGATATGCTGATTCTGGAAAAAGAGATGGAAGCTGTATCAGGAAATTACTATCCATGTACAGATGATGGCTCTTATGGACATGCCGGAATGGTTACTACAATGGTAGAAGAACTTGTCGAGAAGGGAAATAAATACGATGTCTGTATCGCAATCGGCCCAATGATCATGATGAAATTCGTATGCCTTCTGACAAAGAAACTGGAGATTCCGACAATCGTAAGTATGAACCCTATTATGGTAGATGGAACTGGTATGTGTGGTGCCTGTCGTCTGCATGTGGGTGATGAGATTAAATTTGCCTGTGTAGACGGTCCGGAATTTGACGGACACCTTGTTAACTTCGATGAGGCAATGAAGAGACAGCAGATGTATAAGACTCAGGAGGGTCGTGCAATGCTGAAATTACAGGAAGGCGATACGCATCACGGTGGATGCGGTCAGTGCGGAGGTGACGAGTAAGATGGCAGATGTATTAAAGAAAGTTCCAGTAAGAGAGCAGGAACCAAAGGTTCGTGCTACAAATTTTGAAGAAGTATGTTATGGATATAATAAAGAAGAAGCGATGGAAGAGGCAACAAGATGCCTGAACTGTAAGAATGCAAGATGTATCCAGGGATGTCCTGTATCCATCAACATTCCTGCATTTATCGCAGAGATCAAAGAAGGTAATATCGAAGAGGCTTACAAAGTGATCGGTCAGTCTTCTGCACTTCCTGCTATCTGCGGACGTGTATGTCCTCAGGAATCACAGTGCGAGAGTAAATGTGTCCGTGGTATCAAGGGCGACGCAGTATCCATCGGTAAGCTGGAAAGATTTGTCGCAGATTATGCGCTGGAAAATGATATCAAACCAGAAAAACCAGAAAAGACAAACGGACATAAAGTAGCAGTCATCGGTTCCGGTCCGTCAGGACTTACCTGTGCCGGCGACCTTGCAAAGCTTGGATACGAAGTAACTGTATTCGAAGCACTGCATGAACTTGGCGGTGTTCTTGTATATGGTATTCCTGAATTCCGTCTTCCAAAACAGAAAGTTGTTAAGAAAGAAATCGAAAAAGTTAAAGAACTTGGCGTTAAATTTGAGACAAACGTTGTTATCGGTAAGTCTACAACGATCGACCAGTTGATGGAAGAGGAAGATTTTGAAGCTGTATTTATCGGTTCCGGTGCAGGACTTCCAATGTTCATGGGAATCCCGGGTGAGACAGCCAACGGAGTATTCTCTGCAAACGAATACCTGACAAGAAGTAATCTTATGAAAGCATTCGATGATTCTTACGATACACCAATCGCAGCCGGCAAGAAAGTAGCCGTTGTCGGTGGTGGTAACGTAGCTATGGATGCTGCAAGAACAGCCCTTCGTCTTGGCGCAGAAGTACATATCGTATACCGTCGTAGCGAAGCAGAGCTTCCTGCACGAGTAGAAGAAGTACATCACGCAAAAGAAGAAGGCGTTCAGTTCGATCTTCTTACCAATCCAAAAGAAATCCTTGTGGATGAAAATGGATGGGTAAAAGGTATGAAAGTTATCAAGATGGAACTGGGTGAGCCGGATGCTTCCGGAAGAAGACGTCCGATCGAGATTCCAGGTTCTGAATATGAGATTGAATTAGATACTGTTATCATGTCTCTTGGAACATCTCCAAACCCATTGATTTCTTCTACAACAAAGGGTCTTGAGACAAATAAGAGAAAATGTATCGTAGCAGAAGAAGAAAACGGACAGACTTCAAAGGCTGCCGTATTCGCAGGTGGAGATGCTGTAACAGGTGCTGCAACTGTAATTCTTGCTATGGGAGCCGGAAAAGCAGGAGCAAAAGGTATTCACGAATACCTTTCTCAGAAAAATGCATAACCGGTAGTCTTGGATTAATATAATCTGAAGTTATAAAAACGATGGAATTTTACATTTGTATTCATGTAAGGTTCCATCGTTTTTTTGTTGGGAATATATCGACAGGAAGACTAATGGAAATGGAGCATTTAGTGAAGTGTTAAGAATCCGATAGCTATGGAAGGGCAGCAATTTTTGTGCGGAGGTTTTAGCGTATAAAAAAGATATAGACTTGAATAAGAATGGCGGTATGTGGTATTATGAAGAAACATATTTTATCCGCCTGTATTACGAAAAGGCAGTAGCAGATTTTATAAAAAAGTAGAAAGTATATGCCGGACTATTGAGTGGATAAGATAAAAAGACAGGAAGTAGAAAATCAGATAAGAATTATTAAAAAAGACAGGTTGGGGATTATGGCAGAATTAGATTTAACAGATGGAAAGATTTTTTTAAATAAAGTAACAGAAAAAATCCGCACACGACTGGCAGAAGTAGATGCGTCCATTGAGGCAGGGCAGAAAGATATCCAGAGTATGAATGAATATTACTGGGAGAACTACACCGAGATGGATGAATACGGTTATGAGAATTACGATAACCAACAGGCGCTTTTACATCAGGTAAATGATAATCAGGAAAAACAGAAGATGCGACATCGTCTCCGCAAGATGTTAGAAGCACCGTTCTTTGGACGTGTTGATTTTATCTATGATGGGGAAGAGGAACCGGAGATCTTTTATATAGGAATCGGAAACTTTGCGGAGCGTACAGGTATGCTTCCTCTGATCTATGACTGGAGAGCACCTGTCAGCGGGCTTTTTTATGATTATGATAAGGGACCGGGATCTTACGAAGCACCGGCCGGGACAATTGAAGGTGAGATAGCTGCCAAATGGCAGTATAAAGTAAAAAACGGCAGGATGATCTATGCATTTGAAAGTGATACCAAGATTGATGATGACATCCTAAAACAGGAACTGGGAACAAATAGTGATGTACAGCTGAAAAATATCGTGCGTACGATCCAGAAAGAACAGAATGCAATCATCCGTAATACACACGACCGCATCCTTGCAATCCAGGGGGCAGCTGGAAGCGGGAAGACTTCGGTGGCGCTGCATCGTATTGCTTACCTGTTGTATCATGACAGAGAGCATTTGAAATCTTCGAATGTACTGATCCTTTCTCCGAACAGTGTGTTCTCGGATTATATTTCCCATATCCTTCCGGAACTTGGAGAAGAAAATATTCAGGAGATGAGTTTTGATCTGTTTGCATACCGTGAGTTAAAAGGAATTGTGCCTGACTGTGAAGACCGTTACGACCAGCTTGAGAGGACGATGAAACTTCAGGATCCATATCTGACAGAGAGGTTTGAAGAAAAGCAGTCGGAAGGATTCGTCGGTCTGATGGAAAGCTTTCTTGCAAGACTGGAAGATGAGCTGATGGATTTTCATGCGATTGAATATAAAGGAATTAAAAAGACAGAAGAAGAACTTATTAATTTATTCTATTTTAAATTCCAGAATGCACCACTGCTTGGACGTATGGATGCAATCAGGGATTATTGTGTAGATGAATATGAGACCCTGCTTGGACGTGATCTGTCGGAAGAAGAACTTCTGATCGTACAGGATAAATTTGATAAGATGTATGTAACAAAGGATATTTACAAGATTTACGGGTGGCTTTTAGAAGAGTGCGGATATCAGGCACTTCCAGATGTAGAATATGAAAAACGCAAACTGGAATATGAAGATGTATTCCCGGTGTTGTATCTGAAATACCGCCTGACAGGAAAAGCCGTGCATAACCATATCAAGCATCTGGTTATTGATGAGATGCAGGATTATTCTTATCTTCAGTATGTGATACTGAATCAGATATTCAAGTGTAGAATGACAATTTTAGGAGATAAAGCGCAGACACTTGATGAGCAGATGCGTGATGTATTACAGTTCCTCCCGGGAGTGTTCGATCAGAAGATACGTAAGATTGTAATGAATAAAAGTTACAGAAATACCATGGAAATTGCAAGATATGCAGAGAAACTGACTGGTGTAAAGGATGTAGAACTTTTAAAACGTCATGGAAAAGAAGTGGTAGAAGAGAACTTCCAAACAGAGGATGCGATTTTGGATGAAATTCTTTCGAAAGCAAAACTGGGAGAAGACGAATATGAAACTGCTGCCATCATTGCTATGACAGAAGCAGAAGCATTTACTTTATATCAGGTGTTAAAATCACGTGGTGAAGAAGTGCACTATATTGACCGTAACAGTTCTGCCTTTAAAAAAGGACTTACTGTTACAACTTTTTATCTTGCAAAAGGTCTGGAATTTGACCAGGTATTTGGTGTATTCAAGGATGTGGGAAACCCTATGCTGAATCAGGCAAAATACATTTGTGCGACAAGGGCATTGCATGAGTTATATATGTATCAGATAACAGAATAGCAGGAAGCTGATATAGTAAAAATGTATAAGATAATGGACTGCATAATTGCAGAAACCAATATGGCAAAAGAATAATTGTATGCATAATAAAGAATAGAGATAGAAAGAAAAGTGGAATGAAGATAACATTAATTACCGTAGGAAAGATAAAAGAAAAGTATTTAAAGGATGCAATTGCAGAATACAGTAAAAGACTGAGCCGCTACTGTAAACTGGAGATCATCGAGGTGGCGGATGAAAAGACACCAGATAACGCAAGTGAAACGGTAGAAGGTGGTATCCGTGACAAAGAAGGAGAACGGATCTTAAAATACGTCAAAGACGATGCGTATGTGGTTACACTTGAAATCAAAGGAAAGCTTTTGACCTCAGAAGAACTGGCAGAAAAAATCGATAAACTTGGAATCCAGGGAACCAGTCACATTATATTCATTATCGGTGGATCAATAGGACTTGGAAAAGAAGTGCTGAAGCGTTCGGATTATGCGCTGAGTTTTTCTAAGATGACATTTCCACACCAGCTGATGCGGGTAATCCTTCTGGAACAGATTTACAGAAGTTATCGGATTATCAGTCATGAGCCATATCATAAATAAAATGGCATGACGAGGAAAATGTAGCAGGAGCGCTCCTGATTATGTAAATATGCACAAAATCAGGAGCGCATATTTGTGGAAAATAAAGATAGACATAAAAAGCAAGCCTTGTTATAATATATCTGTCATTTGGGTTGTAACTCTTTGAGGCATTACTGATGACACCGATACACGATAGCAGTAAAGGTGTTTATGTCTTGGAGGGTTTATTTTTATATACAGAAAAGATAAGACACTGGACGGGTGAGAGAAGATGCAAGTAATAAAAAAGTTAAACAACAATTTCGCGATTTGTCTCGACGGAGAAGGAAAAGAACTGATTGCATATGGAAAAGGAATAGGATTTCCCAAAGTACCGTATGAAATTACAGATTTAAGTCAGATAGACCGTACTTTTTATGATATTGATCAAAAATATCTCGCATTGTTGACGGAATTACCGGAAAAGGTGTTTCATTTTACGGCAAAGCTGGTGGATATCGCACATAACGAACTACAATATGAGCTGAATCCTAATCTTGTACTGACACTGGCAGATCATATTAATTTTTGCATTCAGCGTGCACGAAAGAATATATATGTGCAGATGCCATTGATTTATGAGATTGAACAGACATTTCCAAAAGAAGCAAAACTTGGAAAATATGCTGTGCGTCAGATAGAAAGAAGATTTGCGGTACAGCTGAATGAAAATGAAGCTTCTGGAATTGCGATGAGCTTTGTAAATGCGAGAAACAGTGCAGAGAGCAAAAAGGACTCTTCTATGCAGAAGTGGTATAAAGAAGTTCTGGAAGATACGATCAGTATTGTGGAAGATACAATTGGAATTGTGATAGAGAGAGATTCGTTTAATTTTGCAAGATATTCTTCGCATTTGATGTATTTGTTAAAAAGAATTGCATCAGATCAGACCCTGGATACAGAAAATGGAATTATGTATCAGTCCATCCGGGAGGAATTTCCGGAAATTGCAGAGTGTGTAGACTTGTTTGAAACATATTTCCAGGATAAGTTTGACATCAGACTTTCCAAGGAAGAAAAAATGTATCTGATGCTTCATATCAACAGAATATGTGTAAGAGAAGGATTGTAACCAATCGGGCATTACCTTTCATGACAGATGTTACGGGATTCGTACGTCGGTTGTGGGAGGTTTTTTAATACCAAAGTATACACGAGAAGCTGCCGGTTGTTCAAAGCGCTCGTAAGGAACTGTGAAGTTTGGCAGATTATATTGTGTGGTTAAAAAATACACATGAAGTTTGGAATGAAGGAAAAAGAAGAAAAGGAGAGAAAGAAATGGCAGATAAGAACAGACAGATTGCAGAAGAAGTACTTGCTGCAGTTGGTGGCAGTGCGAACATTACATCCGTAACACATTGTATGACAAGATTACGTTTTGTCTTAAAAGATCAGAGTATTCCGGATAAGAAAAAACTGGAAAGCATAAAAGGTGTTATGGGAACAAATATTGCAGGCGGACAGTATCAGGTTATTATCGGAAATTCCGTAGGAAAGGTTTACAAAGAACTGGTTGCGATCAGTGGCGCTACTGATACTGTGGCCATGGATGATGATATGGCCGCTGAAAAAGAAAAGATAAATCCGGTTGTTGCAGCTCTTGATTTTATCGCAGGATGTATGACACCGTTATTTACAGCAATTATTGCAGGTGGTCTGATAAAGGTATTATTAGTAATCTTTGGACCAACGCTTTTAAATCTGCTTTCATCTGAAAGTGATACGTATATTTTAATGAACGCCCTTGGTGATGCACCGTTTTACTTTTTGCCGGTTCTGGTAGCATTTACAGCTTCTAAGAAGTTAAATTGTAATTCTTATCTGGCGGTAATGGTTTCGTCTGTACTGATATATCCAGATGTAATCACGTTACTTGGCGGAGATAAGGCGACACATTTATTTGGAGTGATTCCGGTAGTGCATGGAAGCTATTCATCTTCGATTATTCCGGCTATGTTATCAACAATTCTTTTGATGTATGTTGAGAGACTGGTAGACCGTATTACACCGGAATGGTCAAAGAATTTCCTGAAACCACTTCTGATCGTAGTAATCACAGCACCGATTACACTTTGTGTACTGGCACCACTTGGTCTTATGATAGGAAATGGATTACAGTTTGTGATCAATGGGATTTATGGATTTGCACCATGGCTTGCAATGCTTATTCTTTCGGGACTGATGCCGTTTATTGTTATGACGGGTATGCATTGGGCGTTTGTACCGGCCTGCCTGATGTCTCTGGCAAATCCAGGATATGATGTATTATTACTTCCGGCAATGCTTGCAAGTAATATTGCACAGTCAGGTGCGACATTTGGAGTGGCTGTAAAAACAAAAGATAAAAATATCCGGGAAATGGCAATCCCGGCAGGAATCTCTGCACTTCTCGCAGGGGTTACAGAACCGGCTATGTATGGTATCACATTAAAATTAAAACGACCAATGATTGCTGCTTGTATTGCAAGTGGAATCGGCGGACTTATGGCAGGATTTATGTCATTGAAGGCATATGCTTTTGCAACTCCATGTCTGACAGCCATTGTACAGTTTGTTTCACCGGAAGGTGGTAAGAATATAATTTGTGCAATTGCTGTATTAATTGAAAGCTTTGTTGTAGCATTTGTATTATCTATAATTATGACAAAAAATGAAACAAATGACTTAGAAGAGATAGAACAGAATGAAGATATGAAAACTGCAGAGGTATCAGAAGGTTTAACAGGTGAAATGCAGATCAGTGTTCCCATCAAAGGCGAAGTGATCGCACTTTCAGAAGTAAAAGATCCTACATTTGCAGCAGGAATCCTTGGAGAAGGCTTGGCAGTAGTGCCGGAAGAGGGAAAAGTATATGCTCCGTTTGATGGTGTATGCGAGAACATCTTTGATACTTTACATGCGATGGGACTTAAATCAGATAATGGGGTAGAGCTTTTGATTCATGTAGGACTTGAAACCGTCCAGCTGAACGGGGAACCATTTACTGCACATATTCAGGACGGAAAACATTTCCAAAAAGGTGATCTTCTGTTAGAATTTGACATAGATGCAATTAAAAAGGCAGGATGTGAGATCCAGACACCGGTGATCGTAACAAATGCAGATGAATTTGACAGTATAGCAATAAAGAACGATAAAATTATTATCGGAGGTAAATAAAAAATGAGCTTATCAAAAGATTTTCTCTGGGGCGGCGCTACAGCCGCTAACCAGTGTGAAGGGGCATGGAATGTAGATGGCAAAGGAGTATCGGTTGCAGATATCTGTACCGGAGGAAAATTCGGACAGAGCAAGCGTATTACACCAGTATTGGAAGAAGGAACTTTTTATCCAAGCCATGATGCAATACAGCATTATTACCGTTTTAAAGAAGACATTGCATTATTTGCCGAGATGGGATTTAAATGCTATCGTTTTTCTATCAGCTGGACAAGAATCTTCCCAAACGGGGATGAAAGTGAGCCAAATGAAGCTGGACTTAGGCATTACGAAGAAGTGATCGATGAATGCTTGAAATATGGAATCGAACCTCTAATCACCATTTCTCACTATGAAGTTCCATTCGGGCTGACAAAGAAATGTAATGCCTGGGTCAGCCGAAGAATGATTGACTATTATCTGAATTATTGCCGTGCAATTTTTACACGCTATAAAGGAAAAGTAAAGTACTGGCTGACATTCAATGAGATCAACAGTTCAGTTGCACCAATGGGAGCACTTTTGAACCAGGGAATCTTAAATGACCTTGAGAATCCGACAGAATTCATGAACCAGCCGGACATTCCACAGCAGAGATACCAGGGATTGCATCATATGTTTGTGGCATCTGCACTTGCTGTAAAAATGGCGCATGAAATCGACCCGGAGTACAAAGTTGGAAACATGATGATTTATATGAGTAGTTATCCTCTGACCTGCAATCCCAAAGATGTCCTGGAGTGTCAGAAATATAATCGTATATATAACTATTTCAGCACGGATGTACAGGCAAGGGGAGCATATCCTGCTTATGCAGACAACATGTTAAAAGAGATGGGCGTAACCATCACCAAAGAACCGGGAGATGACGAAATTCTGAAAAACGGAACGATTGATTTTATTACCTTTTCTTATTATATGTCTTCCTGCCAGACAGCAGATCCGACAAAAGAAAGCGGGGAAGGCAATATCCTCGGCGGGGTAATGAATCCTTATCTGAAAGCATCCGACTGGGGATGGCAGATTGATCCGGAAGGTCTGCGTTATGCGTTAAATGATCTGAGCGACCGCTATGAACTTCCACTTATGGTTGTTGAAAATGGCCTGGGAGCAAAAGATACCATTGAAGAAGATGGAACCATACAGGATGATTACCGCATTGAATATTTAAGAAAACATATCGAACAGATGAAGCTTGCAGTGGAAGACGGAGTAAATCTGATGGGATATACACCATGGGGATGTATTGATCTGGTGTCTGCATCTACCGGTGAATATGCAAAACGCTATGGTATGATCTATGTAGGCCGTTATGATGACGGAACCGGAGATTTTGCACGTCTGAAGAAAAAATCATTTTACTGGTACCAGAATGTAATCAAGACAAATGGAGAAGAATTATAAATGAACAAAATCATATTTCTGGATGTAGACGGTACGCTGGTAAATTATGAAAATCACATACCGGAATCCGCAGTGAAAGCAATTCGAAAGACCAGAAAAAATGGCCATAAAGTATATATTTGTACCGGACGCAGTAAAGCAGAAGTATATCCGGAACTATGGGAAATAGGACTGGATGGCATGATCGGCGGAAACGGAAGTTACGTAGAGCATGCAGGAGAGATTGTCTTTCATAAGACATTTAGTAAAGAACAGTGTACAGAGATTGTAGACTGGCTGATGAAAAAGGGACTTGAATTTTATCTGGAGAGCAATGAAGGATTATTTGCCAGCAGAAATTTTGAAACGGCAGCAGGTCCTGTCATGCAGGAGTACGCCAGAAGAAAGGCGAATCCGGATGCTGAACAGATTACAGTAAGAAAAGCATTTCCGGATATGATATTTGGAGGCGGACTTTACCGCAGGGATGTTAATAAGATTTCTTATATACTGAATAGTTACCAGGATTATGAAGAAGCGTGCAAAGTGTTTGTGAATCTTCAGAATGGTACCTGGGGCGGAAGAGGTGAGACGGCACTCTTTGGAGATATTGGATTGAAAAATATTAATAAATCCTCTGCCATTTTGGCACTTCTTGAATATCTTGGGGCATCTGTGGAAGATACGATTGCATTTGGTGATGCAAAAGTTGATATTCCGATGCTTTCATGCTGTGCAACAGGAGTGGCAATGGGAAATGGTGGAGAAGAGATAAAGGAGATGGCCGATCTGATCACTGATGATGTAGATGAAGACGGATTGTGGAATGCATTTTGTAAGCTTGGACTGATTTGAAAATGTGAGAACACGAATAATCTCTGTAAAAAATCAACAGAAAAATTTACATAAGATACGATAAAAATCTTGTTTCAGAAAGTATCATCCTTTATACTGATAAGGATGAAAATGTCAGGAGAGGGTATAACTATGAAGCAAGTTAATTTAAAAAATCTGTGTATGATCCTGTTGGGGAATACAGTTTATGCACTGGCAATCGTTATGTTTATTCTGCCGAATGATATGATCACAGGTGGAACGACAGGACTTGGTATTGCAATCCATCATTATTTTGGACTTCCGATCCATACATTTGTATTAATCTTTAATACACTGATGTTCTTACTTGGGGCAGTGGTTCTTGGAATGAAATTTGCACTTACGACACTGGTCAGTACATTTTATTATCCGGTTATCTTAGGGGTACTTGAGCAGATGCCGGCGATCCAGAATGTAACAGATGACAAGATGCTGTCAACCATATGCGGTGGTCTGATGATCGGTATGGGAATTGGAATCGTTATACGGTGCGGCGCATCAACCGGAGGAATGGATATTCCACCATTAGTACTGAATAAGAAATTCGGACTTCCGGTGTCCGTGATGTTATATGTATTTGATTTTGTGATCCTGATTTCACAGATGCTGTTTACGAATAAAGAAGAAATTGTATATGGAATCTTACTGGTATTGATTTATACGGTGATCTTAGACAAAGTTCTTCTGATGGGATCAACCAGAACAAAAGTGGAGATTATGTCTGAAAAGTATGAAGAACTGAACCGTCTGATACAAGAAAGACTTGACCGCGGAACGACGCTTGTGTATACACAGACAGGATATTTGAAAAATGATCAGCCGATGATTCTTACTGTGGTTTCGAACCGAGAGCTGATGCGTTTGAATCAGCTTGTGCAGGAAGTGGATCCGCATGCATTTATGATCATTGGAAATGTGAATGAAGTAAGAGGTAGAGGATTCTCACAGCAAAAAGTGTATAAAAAAGAACAGATAAAAAATTAAAAATTCCGGTAGTGTGATATCAATAAGATTACCTTTGGAGTAGTTTATGATATATACTACCGGAATTTTGTTATGTCTATGAAGCTGTAAGAACAGATTTTGTTTTTTTATACCTAAGTATGCTGCCAGTGGCAGATTCTCTGTATATTTAGTTTTTCTTTTGGCGCTGTATACATCGCCAGATGGATTGATCTGATACGAAGTGCCAGTATTCAAAAATCTTTTCTGATGTATTCTTATCTTTTCCACGTACAATAAACCATAGATCTTTCGATCCAGCCTCGGTATCGGCAGCATTCGCAGATGCAAAATCCGGAGCTTTTACAGGAGAAGCAGTTGTGAGCTTGATATTTTCTGACTTGATATATCTTTCGATGTCTTCCTGAATCTTCAGATATTGTTCGGTGATTCCAAGCTGGCGGTACTGTTCGGCAAGACGGATGCGTTTGTTCCTTCCGGCCAAAATAAAATATGTAATGATGGATGTAATGACCGATGCAACAATAACAAGTGCCAATATGATCAAAACAAGAACTGATGTATGCATAGATAAAACCTCCTAGTAAATAATATGACTCATTATAGCACCAATAATCACGGAAAACTATGGTAAAAATGTTAGTATTTTTCCGATTTGCAAGAGTCTTTTATACAGCTGGTATAAAAGAAGAACACGCAAACAGATTAAAAATGATCTTATTCGGAATTATTGTGGAATGGAAGCAAAAAATAAATAAAATCATATTTTACATAGATTTAACATAAAGCTAATAAGAGTTTGGAAATACTATGCTATGTTAGGAATACTGGAATAAACATTCAGGAAAACAAAAAAATAAAATACAAATGGAAAGGTGAGTAATAAAACTATGAGTAAAACATATATGAACCGCGAGCTCTCCTGGTTGAAATTCAATGAACGAGTGTTGGAGGAAGCGGAAAATCCGGAGGTTCCACTGTGTGAACGACTGACATTTGCTTCCATCTACCAGAGCAATCTGGATGAATTCTTTATGGTGCGTGTCGGATCGTTGTATGATCAGACTCTTTTGGATAAAGTCATCTGTGAAAATAAGACAGGTATGACATCACAGGAGCAGATCGATGCAATCCTAAAACGTACCAGACAGATCAATAAAAGAAAAGAAGCGGTATATGAAGATCTGATGGCACGGGTGGCAGAACAGGGGATCCGTATCCTGCGGTTTAATGAACTGGATGAGGAAGGAGCTCTTTATCTGGAACGCTATTTTGAGTCGGAGATTGCACCTTTGATCTCACCTACCGTAGTGGGAAGAAGACAGCCATTTCCATTTTTAAAGAATAAAGAAATTTATGCCGTTGCTGTTCTTGGAACAAAAGGAAAGAAAGACCGTCTCGGAATCATTCCATGTACCAGCAACATATTTGGAAGACTGATTGCGGTACCTGGAATGCCGGGCACTTACATGCTGGCAGAAGAACTGATTCTTCATTTTGCACCGGTTGTATTCAAAGGATATAAGATTAAGTCCAAATCCCTGCTTCGTATTACAAGAAATGCAGATATCGATGCAGATGCATTATATGACGAAGATCTGGATTATCGTGAATTCATGGAAGGACTGATCAAACAGCGTAAGAAACTGGCACCGGTCCGTCTGGAACTTTCCAGGGAAATAGATAAAAAGGGAATTGCGGTATTGTGTGATTTTCTGGAGCTGGATGAAAGTCATGTGTTTATGTCATCGACACCGCTTGATCTGTCTTTTGTATTTCAGATCCAGGATCTGCTCAGAAAAAATACAGAGTTATATTTCCCAAAGAGGACACCGCAGAAGTCGGATCAGTTTCGGGATGGGAAAAGTATCATAGAGCAGATCAAAGAGGAAGATAAACTCCTTTCTTATCCATATGAATCCATCCGGCCGTTCCTGCATCTTCTGACAGAAGCTGCCGAAGATCCGGATGTTATCTCGATAAAGATGACGCTTTACCGCGTTGCAAAGCAAAGTAAAGTTGTAGAAGCTTTGATAGAGGCAGCAGAAAACGGAAAAGAAGTGGTAGTGTTAGTAGAACTCAGAGCCAGATTCGATGAGGAAAATAATATCGGATGGTCCAGACGTCTGGAGGACGCCGGATGTCAGGTAATCTATGGCCTGGATGGATATAAAGTGCACTCAAAACTTTGTCTCATCACAAAGAAAAACGGTGGACAGATTGAATACATTACACAGATCGGTACAGGAAATTATAACGAAAAGACTTCCCGTCTGTATACAGACCTGTCTCTTATGACTGCAAATGTAGAGATTGGACTGGAGGCATCGAATGTATTTCAGGCATTATCAAAAGGAGAGGTGGTAGAGCATTCCAAGCATCTGCTCGTTGCTCCGAAGTGCCTGCAGAATAAGGTCCTGGATATGCTGGATGAGGAGATTGCACATGCAAGAAACGGGGAAGAAGCGTACGCTGGATTTAAACTGAATTCCCTGACAGATAAAAAGATTATTGATAAATTGATTGAAGCTTCAAAAGCAGGTGTGAAGATTGACATGATCGTCCGTGGTATCTGCTGTCTGCTGCCGGGAGTAGAAGGAAAGACAGAAAATATCCGTATCATCAGCATTGTTGGAAGATTCCTGGAACACTCGAGAATTTATATTTTCGGAAGTCAGGAACGGAGAAAATATTATATTGCATCGGCAGATTTCATGACAAGAAATACGGTAAGACGTGTAGAAGTTGCAGCTCCGGTATACGATGTTAAATTGCAGGAAAAATTACAGGAGATGTTTGATATTATGCTTTCGGATAATCAGAAAGCAAGACAGCTTGGCCCGGATGGTAATTATCAGCGTGTGATCAACGAGAAAGCACCGGTGAACTCACAGGAATATTTTTATGCCGAAGCCTATCATGAAATACAGAAAAGCAGCATGGATCCAGAAGGCTTAAGACAGTAAAATATAATCCGAAAGTCATATATAGGAGCCGTGGTGCATAGAGTAATACAAATTACCGAAGCGGTATTTTTATGAAACATAAGGAATGGAAAGAAAAAGCGGCAGAGGTGTCGGGAGTCCCAAAAGATGTAGCAATGGGGCTCCCGATTCTTACAATTACAGGAACCTGCGATATATGTGTGGAAAATTACAGGGGAATGACAGAATACACAGACCAGCTGATCCGGCTGCAGTCCAGATGCGGACAGATCAGGATTCAAGGGAAAGGACTGGAAGTTATATACTATACGAATGATGAAATGATGATCCATGGTCAGATTAAGACGATTGAATACCAGAAGTAGGAGGAAATGGATTGTTTGAAAATGTCATCTGGTATCTGAAAGGTTATGTCAGAATCCGTGTAACTGGCTATTCTCCAGAGCGGTTCCTGAATGCCTGCCGCTATAAAAAGATATATATATGGAATCTGAAACGGGTCCGGGGAGCGTATGAGATGAATCTTACGATCGATGGATTCCGCAGGTTAAAAGAGATTGTCAGGAAGACGGATACGAAGGTTTTGATTATACAGCGTAACGGTCTTCCTTTTCTTTTACACCGATATAGAAAAAGATATCTTTTGTTTGGCGGAATTCTTTTGTGTATGGTTATGATGTGGAACCTGTCCGGATATATATGGAATGTAGATATCAAAGGGAACTCTGCATATACAAAAGAGACATTAAAACGGTTTCTGGCATCACAGAAAGTGGAAGAAGGAATGAGAAAAAAGCAGGTGGATTGTCAGAAAATCGTACAGGAACTTAGAAAACATTACGATAAGATCATATGGGTATCAGCATCGGTTGACGGATGCCGTCTGGTCGTCCGTATCAAGGAAAACGAAGATGGGATGACAGAACAGGACAAAAAGCAAGAGGAACACACCGATCTTGTTGCAACAGAAAACTGCAGAATTATAAAAGTCGTAACAAGATCCGGAACCCCCAACGTACATCCGGGCGACACGGTAAAAAAAGGAGATACACTGGTCTTTGGGCAGATTGCGATCTGTAATGATGAAAAAGAAGTAACCGGTTACCGGGCATGTAGTTCGGATGCAGATATTATTGGAGAAACCAGTGTAAACTATCAACGGGAACTTTCCGAAACCTATCCTGTAAAAAAATATTACATGGATGGGATCCAGACAATCCGGAAAAGAGAATACGCAGTCAGGATCGGAACATGTATTGGAACACTTGGACAGACGAAGAATACTTATGAATATTATGTAAAAAAGACGCATCAGATGAAGATCCGGATTGCCAATGTCCTTCCGGTTATCATAGAAAGAAGGGAAATACTTCCGTATAAAAAAATGAACAGGAACTATTCTGTAAAGAAAGCAAGAGCTATATTATCAGCGGATTTTCACCGGGACTGTAAAGAAATGGAGAAAAAAGGGGTAGAAATTATCCAGAATGATGTTAAAATATACACAGGGTCCGGGACGTATTATGCAAAAGGAACACTAAGGATCAGATGTTCTGTCGCAAAGCAGGTACCCGGGGCACCGGTTCCTGTTCTGCATACGGAAGAGGAAAAAGAAACGAAGAATGGAGATTGATGCATGGGATTAATGGAAACAGTCATCGATATACCTGCGGAGCACGAGGCAAATGTGTTCGGGCAGTTTGATGCATATGCAAAAAAAATAGAGCGTGCACTTCATGTCACCTTGATCGCGCGGGGGGAAAGTGTAAAAATCATGGGAGATGCACTGAAAGTAGAAAAGGCAAAAAAAGTATTAGACCAGCTTGTAGAACTTTCCAAAAGAGGGAATACCATTCAGGAACAGAATGTAGATTATACACTGGCACTTGTAATGGAAGACAGTGAGGAAAATGTTCTGGAGATCGACAAAGACATTATCTGTCATACCCTGCAGGGCAAGCCGATCAAACCGAAGACGCTGGGACAGAAAAAATATGTGGATGCGATACGTAAACAGATGATCGTGTTCGGACTTGGTCCTGCGGGAACAGGTAAAACATATCTTGCAATGGCAATGGCAATTACTGCATTTAAGAATAACGAAGTAGGAAGAATCATTCTTACAAGACCGGCTATCGAGGCAGGTGAAAAGCTGGGATTCCTTCCGGGAGACCTTCAAAGTAAGATCGATCCGTATCTTCGTCCGCTTTATGATGCACTGTATCAGATCATGGGAGCCGAGAGTTTTATGAAGAATTCGGAAAAAGGTCTGATTGAGGTTGCACCGCTTGCCTATATGAGAGGACGTACCCTGGATAATGCATTTATTATTCTGGATGAAGCACAGAATACGACACCTGCGCAGATGAAGATGTTCCTTACGAGAATCGGATTTGGTTCTAAGGTGGTCATTACAGGAGATGCGACACAAAAAGACCTTCCATCCGGTCAGGTATCGGGACTTGATGTTGCGACAAGAGTTGTAAAAGATATTGAGGATATCAGCATCTGTCATCTGACGAGTAAGGACGTTGTACGTCATCCACTGGTACAGAGAATTGTTAAGGCTTATGAAGATTATGAAAGTAAACACGAGAACCGTCGCGGAAGTGATGCAAAGTATAAAGGAAAAGATAAGAGGCGAAGATCATGACATTGTATTTTGAAGAAGAAGGGGAGGTAAAGCTTCCTCTGGAGTGTGAAGAACTGGCAAAAAAAGTAGTAGAAGAGGCGCTGGATTATGTGGGATGCCCATATGAGGCAGAGGTGAATCTGCTTTTAACAGAAAATGCACAGATCCATGAGATGAACAAAGAATTCAGGGGAATTGACCGGGCAACGGATGTTTTATCATTTCCAATGATCGATTATCCAAGTCCTGGTACATTTGACTTTCTGGAAGAGCAGGAAGACTGTTTTGATCCGGAAAGTGGGGAACTGACGCTTGGGGATATCGTAATATCCAAAGAAAGAGTCCTCTCCCAGGCAGAAGAGTACGGACACAGTCCGAGAAGAGAATATGCTTTTCTTATTGCACATTCTGTGTTACACTTAACAGGTTATGATCATATGGAAGAAGAAGAACGTCAGGTGATGGAACAGAAACAAAGAGAGATCATGGAACGTCTGGATATTCCAAGATAGTGATCGGAATAAATTTTACAAAATGATGGAGTTAGTAGATGTATGTCTGAACAACGTAAAAAAAATGAGAAAAATTTCCTGGTGCAGGGATCGATCTTAGCAATCGCGGGAGTTATCACAAAGCTGATCGGGGCTTTTTACCGTATTCCGCTTCTGAATATCATTGGAACGGAAGGAAATGGTTATTATTCGGTAGCTTTTTCCATCTATTCGGTGGCTCTGATGCTGACTTCGTACAGTCTGCCGCTTGCGGTTTCAAAGCTGGTATCGGCGAGAGTTGCAGTAGGAGAGTATAAAAATGCACATAAGATCTTCCGTGGGGCAATGACATTTGCACTTCTGGCAGGTGGTCTGGTTGCTTTGCTTGTGTTCTTTGGTGCGGATTTTATAGCAACAACGGTTATGCATCTGGATAAAAGTGCTTATGCGCTGCGCGTGCTGGCACCTTGTATCCTGGTCGTAGCACTGCTTGGTGTGCTGCGTGGATTTTTCCAGGGAATCGGAACGATGATCCCGACAGCAATTTCACAGGTAATTGAACAGATCGTAAATGCGGTTGTATCTATCGTAGGTGCGTATGTGTTACTGAATGCAGGAAAAGCAGTTGGGAAAACACATGGGGATAAGTCGTTTGGTCCGGCGTATGCGGCAGCAGGTGGAACACTTGGAACTGTTCTTGGTGCACTGAGTGCGCTTATATTTGTCGGGATCGTATTCCTTGCGTATAATAAAGTCTTCAAACGCAAGATGAAAAATGATACATCTAAAAGAACCGAAGGATATAAAAGAGTATACAAAGTACTGTTTATTACAATCGCACCGGTTATCTTAAGTGCAACGGTATATAATATCAGTGACTTTGTAGATACGGCACTTTTTAATAATATTATGGCGGCGCAGGGATTCACAAAGAAAGAGTATGCAAGCCTTCTTGGTATCTTCCAGGGACAGTATAGTACACTGATCAATGTTCCACTTTCAATATCCAGTGCACTTGCGGCATCCCTTGTACCAAGTCTTGTGGCAACTGTACAGACGGGAAACAGAAAGCAGGTACATGATAAGATCAACATGGTCAGCCGTTTTAACATGCTGATTGCGATTCCGTGTGCAGTTGGTTTTGTTACGCTTGCAAAACCAATTCTGGATTTATTGTATTTTACACAGGACAATACAACTGCTGCACTGATGCTTCAGCTGGGAGCACTGTCCGTTGTGTTCTTCTGCCTGTCGACGGTTACAAACTCTGTATTACAGGGATTGGACGATATGATGACTCCGGTTAAGAACGCAGCAATCTCACTGGCAATACATATTGTGGCTCTGTTTATTATGCTGGTAGTATTAAAATGGAACATTTACGCAGTCGTATTAAGTAAAATTATATTTGCAGGTGCGATCTGTATCCTGAATGCAAAAGCACTGCGCAGCAGAATCGGATATGTACAGGAAAAGAAAAAGACATTTGCAATTCCGGCTCTTGCAGCGGTTATTATGGGTGTGATTGCAATGCTGGTACATCTGATATTCGAATTGTTTATAAGTCCATATATTGCGACACTTCTGGCATTGGTAGCTGCTGTAATTACTTACGGTGTTGCAATTGTTGCATTGGGTGGAATTACAGAAAGTGAATTAAAGGGAATGCCAAAGGGCGCACTTCTGGTAAAAATATGCCGGAAATTACATTTGATAAGAGGAGAATACAGATAAGACGATGAGACCAGTGAAAAAGATTGCATTATTACATGATATTTGTGGTGTGGGAAAAGCAGCAACGATGAATATGACACCGATTCTTAGTATGATGGGTATTGAAGCGTGTCCGGTTCCTACGGTTCTTCTGTCGACACACACTGGAGGCTATGGAACGCCGGCTGTGTTTCACGTTCCGGGAGATTATATAAGAGCATGTGCCGATCATTATAAAAAAGAAGAGATTGCATTTGATGCGATATTTGTCGGGTATCTGGGCAATGCAGATACGATTGATGCGGTAATTTACTTTATCAGCCAGTTCCCGGGAACCAGGGTTATATTAGATCCGATCATGGGAGATCATGGGAAATATTACTCAAATTTTGATGAAACTTATGGAGCGGCGATGAGAAAGCTCCTTCCATATGCGGATATTATTCTTCCGAACCTGACAGAAATGTATCTGCTGGCAGGAAAGGAATATCAGATTACGGGAAATCACAGAAATGTGCTACATCTTTGCGAGGAACTGCGTAAAGCAGGGGCGAAAGATATGATCGTTACCAGCGTTCCAAAAGATGACTGCAAGAAGGGAATCGTGTTATACGAAGATGACGCATTTCTTTATATCGGCAATGGAGAAGTGTTAAAGGAATTCCACGGCGCGGGAGATGCTTTTGACGGAATGTTTCTTGCAAAAATCATGCAGGGAAATACATTGCTGGAAAGTGTACAGGCATCGCATGCATTTGTCTGCGCATGTATAAGAGAAAGTGAAAAATATGATTTTCCTGAAAGAGAGGGACTTCTGATCGAAAAAACACTGAGAAAGATTGTATAAATCCATTCATATAGACCAATACTGTACCAAAAAAGGAGTCTTATCTATGAAAAATAAGTATGGTATTGGTTTTTTGATATGCATGTTACTGATGGCCTGTGCAGTTACTGCGGCGTACCAGGTGAGCTTAAACAGGGAAAAAGAAGAGTTAAGGGCAGAGATAAAAGCGCAGGAACAGCGAAAGGCAGCAGATGAGAAACAGACTACAGTCACTGCGGACGGACAGGCATTAAAAGAAGACTGTTATTATCTGATGGAGCGTAATGGATATGTTGTCGTATATCTGAAAGATAAAAAAACAGCGTATGAATATACAGACATTCTTTTTTCAGAATTACCGGAAACAATTCAAAAAGAAATAAAAAACGGAAAATATATCGAAAACACACAGGCTTTATATGGATTTCTGGAGAATTATTCCAGTTAGATTATATGGGTATGGATATTTTTAATGATAGATAAATGGAAAGGACAAAAGATAATGGACGATAAAAAAGTAGCAAGAATCAATGAATTGTATCACAAATCAAAAGCAGAAGGATTAACGGAAGCAGAACTCAAAGAACAGCAGATCTTAAGAAGAGAATACATTGATTCTTTTAAAAGAAACTTAAGAGGACAGCTTAACAACATTTCTATCAAAGAACAGGATGGAAGTATTACGAATCTGGGTGAGAAATTTGGAAACAAAAAAGGAAATTAGACATAAGATCATCCGTCTCAGAAAAGAAATGGACCCGCTTGCGTGGCAGGAAGCTACAAAGGAGATTACAGAAAAAATCATCCGGCATCCACGATTTCTGGAAGAGACGGATATTTATTGTTATGTGAATTATAATGGTGAAGTTGGAACCGAACTTCTTATGGAAGAAGCGTGGAAGCTTGGAAAGCACGTATGGCTTCCTAAGGTAGAAGGATCAGAGATGGAATTCTATCTTGTAGAAAGCAGACAGGAACTGGAACCAGGGGTCTATGGAATTCTTGAACCTGCAGGAGAACAGAAGGCAGATGGAAAAGAAGGGCTGATGATCATGCCAGGAGTTGCCTTTGATAAAGATGGACACCGGATTGGATACGGCGGCGGATTTTATGATAAATATCTGGAAAAGCACCCAGAGCTTTATGCAATTGCCGTAGCATTTGAACTTCAGATGTATCCGGAGATTCCATGGGAGGAATATGATATCCGTCCTCAGAAAATTGTGACAGAGGAGTGCATATATCCATTGGAAGAGATGGAAGATAATTTTTGTTTATAACAAATATATTTACAAAGGAGAGTGTGCGGGATGGCAAATGGATTACCAAAAGATCCTATGCTGTTATTAAGCGTAGTGAATACAAAGCTCAGGGATTATTATTATGATCTGGATGCATTGTGTGATGATCTGGATGTAGAAAAAGAAGAGATTGTAAATACTTTAAAGGCAATTGATTATGAATATGATGAGAACAGACAGCAGTTTGTCTAAATTCTCGTTGAAAAGTATGGCGATTCACGATATAATAATTAATTGATTTTTAAATAATACAAAGGAGTTACGGATAATGCCTAATAATGTAAATTACGATATAGATATTACAAAAGAACCGCCTGTAGATGATACTGCACGTCAATATTATTATATGGAAAAAGCAAAAGCATATGTACAGAAGCAGTCTGAAGAGCTGGGACGTCCGATGACATTTTGCGTTACGACGTTTGGGTGTCAGATGAATGCCAGAGACTCAGAAAAGCTGTGTGGAATTCTCGAAAAGATTGGTTATGTAGAAGCACCGGAAGAGGAAGCTGACTTTATCATTTTTAATACGTGTACCGTAAGAGAGAATGCGAATACCAGAGTATATGGCCGTCTGGGACAGTTAAAGCCGAGAAAGAAAAAAAATCCACATATGATGATCGGGCTTTGCGGGTGTATGATGCAGGAGCCGGAAGTAGTAGAAAAATTAAAAACAAGCTACCGTTATGTAGATATTATCTTTGGAACACATAATATCTTTAAATTTGCAGAACTCATTGTGACACGTTTTGAATCACAGCGCATGGTGATCGATATCTGGAAAGATACAGATAAGATCGTAGAGAACCTTCCGAATGACCGTAAGTTCTCGTTCAAATCAGGAGTCAATATCATGTTTGGCTGTAATAATTTCTGCAGTTACTGTATTGTACCGTATGTAAGGGGAAGAGAAAGAAGCCGTGATCCGGAAGCAATCATATCAGAGATCCGCCAGCTTGTAGATGATGGTGTCGTGGAAGTTATGCTGCTTGGCCAGAATGTCAATTCTTATGGAAAGAATCTGGAAAATCCAATCACCTTTGCACAGCTTTTGGAAAAGATCGAACAGATTGAAGGACTGGAACGTATCCGTTTTATGACGTCGCATCCAAAAGATTTGTCCGATGAATTGATTGAAGTAATGGGAAGATCCAGGAAAATCTGTAAACATCTGCATCTGCCGGTACAGTCCGGAAGCAGCCGTATCTTAAAGAAGATGAACCGTCATTATACCAAAGAACAGTATCTGGAACTGGTAGAGAAGATTAAAAAGGCTGTGCCGGATATTTCGCTTACAACGGATATCATCGTGGGATTTCCGGGAGAGACGGAAGAAGACTTTGAAGAGACGATGGATATTGTAAGAAAGGTCCGGTACGATAGTGCATTTACATTTATCTATTCTAAGCGTACTGGTACACCGGCTGCTGTAATGGAAGACCAGGTGCCGGAAGATGTGGTGAAGAACCGCTTTGACAGACTGTTAAAAGAAGTACAGTCGATTGCTGCTGAGGTATGCTCGGTTCATGAAGGAACTGTTCAGACAGCGCTTATCGAATCGGTAAGTGATCATGATCCGACTATGGTAACAGGAAGATTAAGTAATAATCTTCTGGTACATATCAAAGGAGATAAGGGAATGATCGGCCGTCTGGCTGATGTCAGACTGACAGAATGCAAAGGTTTCTATTATCTGGGAGAACTGGCAGAATAATTGTATTATAATTCAGAAAGAAAACGCTCAAACTATGTAGTAATTAACAAGATAGTGAGGGCGTTTTTGTATGAAAAAAATCAGTGAATATTTATTTTTATGGGGTGTGGGAGGATGGATCTATTATTCATTAGAGGTTATCTTCCGTGGATTTTCACACTGGTCGATGTTCGTACTGGGTGGAATCTGTATGATGTTTTTTACCTATCAGGGACGTGTGGTGCATTGGCGGGATGATTTTTTCAGGCAGGTCATAAGATGCAGTATCTTCGTAACCGCCATGGAGTTTATAACCGGGATTATCGTGAATAAATGGCTGGCACTTCATGTGTGGGATTACAGCCGGATGCCGTTTCAGCTGTTTGGCCAGATTTGTCTGCCGTTTATGATATTATTTTCCGTGCTGTGTGCGGTCGGGATATATCTAAGTGCGAATATTCTTCATTTCTTATATGGAGAAGAGAAGCCACATTTTGTGAGAAAATCTATCCTTTCAAATTCAAAATATAAATGCTATAATGAAATGTAAAAACAAAAAAGACAAGAGGAGAAGAAAAGTGGCAGAATTAACACCAATGATGCAGCAGTATATGCAGACGAAAAAGGAATATCCGGACTGCATCCTCTTTTATAGATTGGGAGACTTTTATGAGATGTTCTTTGACGATGCGCTGACTGCTTCGAAAGAACTTGAGATAACATTAACTGGAAAAAACTGTGGATTAGAGGAACGTGCGCCAATGTGCGGCGTTCCTTATCATGCGGTAGACGGATATCTGAACCGGCTGGTATCAAAAGGCTATAAAGTAGCAATCTGTGAACAGATGGAAGACCCGGCGACTGCAAAGGGACTTGTAAAAAGAGATGTTGTAAGAATTGTAACACCGGGAACGAACCTGGATACACAGGCATTAGATGAGACCAAGAATAATTATATCATGTGTATTGCCTATGTTTCGGACCGTTTTGGAGTATCTGTTGCAGATGTAACGACAGGCGAGTACATGGTAACAGAGATTGAAAATGCAGAAAAATTATTTGATGAGATTTACAAATTCATGCCGTCAGAACTGGTCTGTAATGAGGCGTTCTATATGAGTGGCATGGATTTTGAATTGTTAAAAGAAAAACTTGGTATCACGGTATATTCCCTGGATTCCTGGTATTTTGATGATGCAATCTGTGAGAGAATACTGAAAGAACATTTTCATGCAGGAACGATCGAAGGCCTTGGACTTGCAGATTATGACTGCGGAGTGATTGCTGCAGGGGCGTTGCTTCAGTACCTGGTAGAAACGCAGAAAAGAGATCTGTCACACATTTCCCATCTGACGATCTATGCTTCTGGAAAATATATGCTTCTGGATAGTTCTACAAGACGTAATCTAGAATTGTGTGAGACACTCCGTGACAAACAGAAAAGAGGTTCTCTTCTCTGGGTGCTGGATAAGACGAAGACGGCAATGGGGGCAAGAGCCCTTCGTAAATATATCGAGCAGCCGTTGATTGATAAAAATGCGATCGAGAAGCGTCTGGATGCAGTGGATGAGCTGATGAAAAATGCGATTTCAAGGGAAGAGATCAGAGAGTACCTGTCTCCGGTCTATGATCTGGAACGTCTGGTTTGTAAGATTACATATCAGTCAGCGAATCCAAGAGATCTGATCGCATTCCAGAGTTCTCTTGCGATGCTCCCACATATCAAATGTATCTTAAGCGATATGCAGACACCGCTTTTAAAAGAACTGTATGATGGACTTGATACATTGGAAGATCTGTGTACGTTGGTCAGTGAATCCATCAAAGAAGATCCGCCGATTGCCATGAAGGAAGGCGGGATTATTAAGGATGGCTATAATGCGGAGGTAGATAAGCTTCGTAGTGCAAAATCCGATGGAAAAGAATGGCTTGCGAAACTGGAATCTGACGAAAGGGAGAAGACAGGGATTAAGAATCTGCGGATCAAGTATAATAAGGTTTTTGGGTATTATCTGGAAGTTACAAATTCTTTCAAAGATCTGGTGCCGGATTATTATACGAGAAAACAGACCCTTGCCAATGCAGAACGCTATATCATTCCGGAATTAAAAGAACTGGAAGATACCATTCTTGGTGCGGAGGATAAGCTGTATGCTCTGGAATACCAATTGTATTCCGAAGTCAGGGATACGATTGGAAAAGAAGTGGTGAGAATCCAGAATACAGCCAAGGCAATTGCAAAGCTGGATGCATTTGCATCACTGGCACTGGTTGCAGAACAGAATAATTATGTCAGACCTAAGATGAATGACCGTGGAGTGATCGATATTAAAGACGGACGTCATCCGGTAGTGGAAAAGATGATTTCCAATGACATGTTTATCTGCAATGATACATATTTGAATGATAAAAAGAACAGAATCTCTGTAATTACAGGACCGAATATGGCAGGAAAGTCGACATACATGAGACAGACGGCCCTGATTGTCCTGATGGCGCAGATTGGCTCTTTTGTACCGGCTTCTTCTGCCAATATTGGTGTGGTTGACCGTATATTTACGCGTGTGGGAGCTTCTGATGACCTGGCAAGCGGGCAGAGTACGTTTATGGTAGAGATGACGGAAGTGGCGAATATATTAAGGAATGCAACGAGTAAGAGCCTTCTGATCCTGGATGAGATCGGTCGTGGAACCAGTACGTTTGACGGACTCAGTATTGCGTGGGCAGTAATTGAATACATCAGTAACAGTAAACTGCTTGGCGCAAAGACGTTATTTGCAACGCATTACCACGAACTTACCGAATTAGAGGGTAAGATTGATAATGTGAATAATTACTGTATCGCAGTAAAGGAAAAAGGGGATGATATCATCTTCCTTCGTAAGATTGTCAAAGGTGGAGCAGATAAGAGCTATGGAATCCAGGTTGCAAGACTTGCAGGTGTGCCGCAGTCGGTAACAGACAGGGCAAAGGAAATCGTAGAAGAACTGGTACAGGCAGATGTAACCGGACATATCAAGGACATTGCTGTACAAGGACAGGAGCATAGTAAACCCAAGGCAAAACATTTTGATGAAGTGGATCTGGCGCAGATGTCTCTGTTTGATACGGTAAAAGATGATGATGTGATCCAGGAGATCAAGGAACTGGATCTTGCGAATCTGACGCCGATCGATGCGCTGAATACGTTATATCAGCTTCAGAACAAACTGAAGAACAGGTGGTAATATATGAGTAAGATTCAGGTACTGGACCCTATTACAATTGATAAGATTGCAGCCGGAGAAGTGATTGAAAGACCGGCATCAGTAGTAAAAGAGCTGGTGGAAAATGCAATTGACGCCGGAGCGACAGCGGTTGTGGTCGAGATTAAAGAAGGCGGGATCTCATTTATGAGAATTACAGATAACGGATGCGGAATAGACAGAGAAGATGTCCGTTCTGCATTCCTGCGCCATTCTACGAGCAAGATACGTTCCGTGGATGATCTGGTGCATATAGGATCTCTGGGGTTCCGTGGGGAAGCGCTTTCGAGTATATCAGCGGTATCACAGGTGGAACTGATCACAAAGACGAAGGATCAGACGTTTGGAACGCTGTACCGTATTGCGGGCGGAAAAGAAGAAGATCTGGAAGATACCGGAGCACCGGATGGAACAACCTTTATCATCCGTCAGCTATTCTATAATACGCCGGCGAGAAGAAAATTCCTGAAAACACCGATGACTGAGGCAAGTCATGTAGGGGATCTGATGACCAGGCTGGCACTTTCTCATCCACATATTTCATTTCAGTTTATTAATAATGGACAGTCAAAGCTACACACTTCTGGAAATGGGAAATTAAAAGATGTGATCTATCATATTTACGGAAGGGAAATTGCGGCAAATCTTTTAAATGCTGATTATGAAAGCAACGGAATTAAGATTACAGGATTCCTTGGAAAGCCGGTTATTTCCAGAGGAAACCGTAATTTTGAAAATTATTATATTAATGGACGCTATGCAAAGAACAATATCATTGCCAGAGCAATTGAAGATGGATATAAAGATTTTACGATGCAGCACAAGTATCCGTTCGTAGTACTTCATATAGAAATCGACGGGGAACACGTAGATGTAAATGTGCATCCGACAAAGATGGAGCTGCGTTTTAATAATCAGCAGGAAGTTTATAATACGATCTATGCGGCAATCGAGCAGGGATTACATGAAAAACAGCTGATCCCGCATGTAGAGATGCCGGAGCCAAAGGCTGCACCGGTGAGAACGGAGCAGAAAGTGAAAAAGGCTGTTATTCCACCACCGCAGGAACGGAATCTTGATTATTTTATGGACAAGATGAAAGAACGTGTGATGGCAGAATATGAAGAGCGGAAAGCTTCGAAGGATTCTTTACAGAAAAATCAGGAAAGCTTGCAAAATCAGGCATCAGATATGCAGCAAAATACGGCAGAAAGTAAAAAAGATGCCTTACAAAATGTGAAGAGAGAAAGCCAGTATATATCAAAGAACGCAGAACAAGCTGGTATGTATAATGTTGTACGGGAAGAGAAAAATGTATATATGGCGGAAAAACAACTGTCTTCACCGGAGGAGGCTAATGTTGTACCGGAAGAGTCCAGTGTTATACCGGAAAAGTCTCAGGAGCAGAACAAACAGAATGTACAGCAGGAATATACAGACATAGCTAAAAATGCAAAACAGATGGAGCTTTTTGAAGATAATCTGCTGACAAGAGAGGCTATGCAGAAGTATAAAGTAGTCGGACAGGTGTTTGAGACATACTGGCTGGTAGAGTATGGCAATAACCTTTATATCATAGATCAGCATGCGGCACATGAACGTGTCCTGTATGAAAAGACGTTAAAATCCATGAAAACAAGAGAATTTACCTCCCAGATGATCAGTCCACCGATTGTGCTGACACTTGGCATGCAGGAGGCGGAGCTTCTGGAAACCTATATGGATCAGTTTACACGTATCGGATTTGAAATAGAAGAATTTGGACAGGATTCCTATGCTGTCCGTGCGGTTCCGGATAATCTGTTCAGCATTGCAAAAAAAGATCTTCTTATGGAGATGATAGATAGTCTTTCGGATGAAATCACGAGAAATCTTTCACTGGACCTGATTGATGAGAAGATTGCGTCTATGTCGTGCAAGGCGGCGGTAAAGGGGAATATGAAGCTTTCGATACAGGAAGTAGATGCGCTGATCGGAGAACTTCTTTCACTGGATAATCCATATCATTGTCCACATGGAAGACCGACGATCATTGCAATGACAAAGAGAGAACTGGAAAAGAAATTCAAGAGGATAGTATAGATATGACGAAGAAACCATTAGTAGTTCTAACAGGACCTACGGCTGTAGGAAAGACAAAAGCGTCCATCGGACTTGCAAAAGCAATTGGCGGAGAAATCATCTCTGCGGATTCTATGCAGGTATATGAATACATGGACATTGGTTCAGCAAAGATACGCCCGGAGGAGATGCAGGGAGTTCCCCATTATCTGGTAGATGAATTGAAGCCATGGGAGGAATTTCATGTGGTCCGCTTTCAACAGATGGCGAAAAAAGCAATGGAACAGATCTATGCAAATGGACATATTCCGATCGTGGTTGGCGGAACGGGCTTCTATATACAGGCACTACTTTATGATATTGATTTTACAGAGACACCAAAAGACGATACATACAGAGAACAATTAGAAACACTTGCAAAGGAAAAAGGAAGCCTTTATCTACATGATATGTTAAAGGCGGTTGATGAAAAATCGGCAGAAGATATTCATGCAAATAATGTAAAAAGAGTTATACGGGCGCTGGAATATTATCACCAGACAGGAGAGAAAATGTCTGAGCATAACGAAGAAGAGCGCCAGAAAGAATCACCGTATGAATTCACATATTTTGTTCTGGATGCGCCGAGAGAAAAGCTGTATGAACGGATTGATCAGCGTGTGGACCTTATGATGGAAGAAGGTCTGGTAGATGAGGTAAAACATCTGAAAGAACTTGGATGTACCAGGGATATGGTGTCCATGCAGGGGCTGGGATATAAAGAAATCCTTGATTATCTGGACGGTATATGCAGTCTTGAAGAGGCGGTGTATAGGATTAAGCGTGATACCAGGCATTTTGCAAAGCGGCAGCTGACCTGGTTCAGGCGGGAGCGTCAGGTTACGTGGATTCACAAGGATGTATATGATTACGATGAAGAGAACATCCTAAAAGCAATGATATCACATCTGGAGGGAAGAATATGCTGAGAAAAAAGATGAGAGGCAGATCCAAATTTTTACGTAAAATGAATGAACTGATGGACATATATTCCAGAAGCCAGGATACCGGTTTTGCGTACAGAGAACTTCTCGGACTGGAGCATATGATCCGTTATGAGGGAGAAAAGGCAATGTTTGATCTCAACAGGGCTTCACTTCTTTATGATATGGAAAAATATCAGGAGGCAGCAGCCGTACTCCGGGGAATTCCATCTATCAATCCGACATTCGATGCAATGTGTGAGTCGCTGCGGTTTAAGATTGCAGAAGCAATATAAAAGAAAATCAAAATACGAAAGGACATAAATTTAGAATGATATCAATGAATACAATCTATAACGAAATGGGAATCCGGGAGACCGTACTTTCGTTTGGAAAAAATATAGAAAAGGATCTGAAGGACAGATTTGAGAAAATTGATGAAGTAGCGGAATATAATCAGCTGAAAGTAGTAAAAGCGATGCAGGATAACCGTGTCAGTGCGGGATGCTTTAATTACGCCAGTGGGTATGGATATGACGATCAGGGACGTGATACACTGGAAAAGGTTTATGCGTCTATTTTTCATACGGAAAGTGCGCTGGTACGCCCGCAGATTACTTGCGGAACACATGCACTTTCTCTTGCACTTGCTGCGAATTTAAGACCTGGAGATGAACTTCTGGCACCAGCCGGAAAGCCATATGATACTCTGGAAGAGGTGATCGGAATCCGTCCATCGAATGGTTCGCTTGCGGAATATGGCGTTACATACTCCCAGGTGGATCTGCTGGAAGATGGTACATTTGATTACGAGAATATTAAAAAGGCAATCAATGACAAGACGAAGATGGTTGCGATTCAGCGTTCCAAAGGATATCAGACCAGACCGAGCTTTTCGGTAAAGCAGATCGGGGAATTGATTGCGTTTGTAAAAGAGATTAAACCAGATCTGATCTGTATGGTGGATAACTGTTATGGTGAATTTGTTGAGACAATAGAACCAAGTGATGTCGGAGCGGACATGACAGTAGGTTCTCTGATTAAGAATCCGGGCGGCGGTCTTGCACCGATTGGTGGATATATTGCAGGGCGTGGGGATTTGATCGATGCATGTGGATATCGTCTGACTTCTCCGGGACTTGGAAGAGAGGTAGGAGCTTCACTTGGCGTGATGAAAGATTTTTACCAGGGATTATTTCTTGCACCGACCGTGGCAGCTTCGGCGTTGAAAGGAGCTATTTTTGCTGCGAACATTTATGAAAAGCTTGGATTCCCGGTAATTCCGAATGGAACAGAGAGCAGACATGATATTATCCAGGCGGTAGAGTTTGGAGTTCCAGAAGGAGTAATTGAATTCTGCAAGGGAATTCAGGCTGCTGCACCAGTGGATTCTTATGTTACTCCTGAGCCATGGCCGATGCCGGGATATGATTCGGATGTCATTATGGCAGCCGGAGCATTTGTACAGGGGTCATCGATAGAGCTTAGTGCGGATGGACCGATCAAGCCGCCGTATGCGGTTTATTTCCAGGGGGGACTTACATGGCCACATGCAAAGCTTGGTATATTAATGTCTCTGGAATACCTCGTAAGAGCAGGAATTGTTAATTTATAATAAATAGATGAAAACGATGAAAGAGGAATCTCAGATGAAGAAAATTGCAGTTATCGGTGGAGGTGCTTCCGGACTTGTGGCGGCAATTGCAGCGGCAAGAACAAATCATCAGGCACAGATCACGGTATATGAAAAAAAAGATGCGGCTGGCAGGAAGATTCTTGCGACCGGCAATGGGCGATGCAATCTGACTAATAAAGATATGAAACCGGCATATTTCAGAAGTGAATATATGCCGGCAGTAGAAAAGGTGCTTGACCGGTTTGGATATGAAGATACGTTAAGATTCTTCGAATCACTCGGTCTTATGACAAAAACCAGAGGAAACTACATATATCCTATGTCGGATCAGGCTTCTACTGTACTGGAGTTACTAAAATTGGAGCTGGAACGCCTGCATGTACGGGTCTGTACGGATGCACAGGTTACGGAGGTAGTGCCTGTGTCAGGAGGTTTCTGGGTGAAAACAGGATCTGCCGGTAAAAAGCAGAAAATGGATGCAGTTATACTGGCCTGCGGTGGAAAGGCAA
This sequence comes from Dorea sp., assembly GCF_977044405.1. Classification (NCBI taxonomy): domain Bacteria; kingdom Bacillati; phylum Bacillota; class Clostridia; order Lachnospirales; family Lachnospiraceae; genus Dorea; species Dorea sp. The sequence goes on along the minus strand of NZ_CDRRQK010000007.1, from coordinate 76,942 downwards.
ATGCAAAGCTTGGATCGGATGGAAGCGGTTATGCACTGGCAAAAAGTCTGGGACACAGTATGGTACCGGTGGTGCCTGCGTTAGTACAGCTGAAAGTGAAGAATCATCCATTTGTAAAAGCTGCGGGAGTCCGTATAGATGCTGAAGTAACTGCAATCTGTGATGGAAAAGAAACCGCATCCGATCATGGTGAGGTTCAGATCACCGCATATGGAATATCCGGAATACCGGTTTTTCAGATTAGCCGTTTTATTTCCGGAGCACTATATCGCAAAAAAACAGTGAAAGTAAAGATGGATTTTTTTCCTGAAAAATCGGAAAAGGAACTTCTGGAACTTCTTTTAAAGAGAAAAGAAGGACGGGAACAGATGAATAGCGGAGAGTATCTTCTAGGTATTTTTCATCAGAAAATGATTCCAAGATTTCTGGAGCAGGCACGTATCCGTATGCATACAAAAGTAGGCGAAATCTCGGAACAACAGATGAAAAGTCTTGTGCAGGCAATAAAGAAAAACGTAGTAACAATTGAGACTACGAATGGATTTGATAATGCGCAGGTCTGCGCAGGAGGAATCAGTGCCGAAGAAATCAATCCGGATACTATGGAATCCAGATACATAGAAGATCTTTACCTGACAGGAGAATTGTTGGACGTGGATGGAATCTGTGGTGGATATAATCTTCAATGGGCATGGGCAACGGGATATCTTGCCGGTGCTGCTGCGGCAAAATGTAAACGTTAAAAAGTGAAGTAGATAAGGGGAGCAGAGCATGATTCGCATTAACCAGATGAAACTGGATATAGAGCATACAAAGGAAGATTTGGAGAAAAAAGTATTAAAAACACTTCGTATTAAAAGAGACGAACTTCTTGAACTGCAGATCAGAAAGCAGTCGGTCGATGCAAGAAAAAAGCCGGAGCTTTATTATGTGTATTCTGTCGATGTGCAGGTGAAAGACGAAGCAAAAGTAAGAAAAAATGTAAAAAACAAGCAGGTACAATTCCAGGTTAAGCCAAATATTTATCATTTCCCTGATAGCGGAGAAGTGGTATTAGAACACCGCCCGGTAATCATTGGAACCGGACCGGCAGGCCTGTTCTGCGGTTATATGCTTGCAATGCATGGCTACCGCCCGATTCTTCTTGAACGGGGAGCCGATGTAGAGGAACGTACCAGAGATGTGGAAACATTCTGGAAGACAGGAGTATTAAATCCTGCATCAAATGTACAGTTTGGAGAAGGCGGGGCTGGAACATTTTCGGATGGAAAACTGAATACGCTCGTAAAAGACAAAGACGGCCGTGGAAGAGAAGTTATGCAGATTTTTACCAGACATGGGGCTCCGGAGGAGATTACGTATCAGAGTAAACCACATATCGGTACAGATGTATTGTCCTCGGTAGTAAAAGAAATGCGGCTGTATATCTGTGAACACGGCGGAGAGGTGCGGTTTTATTCACAGGTTACTGATATCCGGACTGAGAAGACGAACGGTACAGAGACTTTGAAAGCGCTGGAAGTACAGGATTTAAAAAACGGAGAATCATATATTCTGGAGACAGAACTGGCGGTACTTGCAATCGGACACAGTGCGAGAGATACATTTGCTATGCTGTACAGACACGGGCTTCCAATGCAGGCGAAATCTTTTGCTGTTGGTGTGCGCATGGAACATCCGCAGGAAATGATCAATCAAGATCAGTATGGGGAATCATATTCCAGAAAGTATCAGACAGAACTTCCGGCGGCGCCTTATAAACTGACTGCCAGTCTGGAAAATGGAAGAGGAGTCTATACATTCTGCATGTGTCCGGGTGGTTATGTGGTAAATTCATCTTCTGAACCAGGCAGACTTGTGGTAAATGGAATGAGTTACAGTAAGCGTGATGGGAAAAATGCCAACAGTGCAGTAATTGTCACCGTAACACCGGAAGATTTCGGAAGTGATGAACCACTTGCAGGCGTTGAATTTCAAAGAAAACTGGAAGAAGCAGCATACAGGGAAGGTAACGGAAAGATTCCGGTCCAGCTTTTTGGTGATTTCTGTGAAAATCAAAAATCGGTAAAACTCGGGGAAGTCATTCCTCAGATGAAAGGGAAGTACCAACTGGCTAATACAAGAAATATCTTTCCTGAGATCATTGCAGAATCTCTGGAAAAAGGAGTGCTTGCATTTGATAAGAAGCTTCCGGGATATGCAAGAACGGATGCAGTTATTTCCGGTGTGGAAAGCAGAACATCGTCACCGGTGCGTATCACCAGAGATGAAACGCTGCAAAGTGAATTTAGAGGAATCTATCCTTGCGGCGAAGGCGCTGGATATGCGGGTGGAATCACATCAGCTGCTATGGACGGAATGAAGATTGCGGAAATGATTGCTGCTATATATCGCCCGTTTGTGACAAATTAGTGACAATTTTTATAAAAAACGCCTATATTTAAACAAAAAATGAAAATAACTTTAAGAATTTTTTAATAGGATAAACCTATACACTTTTTCTGAAATATGATAAAATGTATTGAGTTTTTAGATAGGAAAAACGAGGAGGAGTACATATGAAAGGTGCAGGAAGTAAAAACGCCTGGGCTTTATTTCTGCTGATGTTAGCAGGAGTTGTTCTTGGTGGCTTTATCGGAACGCTGGCAAAAGATATACCGGCATTATCCTGGCTGAGCTATGGACAATCCTTCGGGATAGACGAACCAATCGTTCTAAACCTGGGAGTGTTGGTCGTTACATTCGGGCTTTCGATAAACATAACCATGGCAAGTATCATTGGCGTGATTCTTTCCATTATCATATATCGTTTCTTGTAACTTATACAGAGAGTGAAGACTTTTGTATACTTAAGTATGCAAAGGAAACTGTCAGGGCAGTTTCCAGGTATGAGTGTCGTGCGAATCTAAAGAAAAGCTATGAATCAATCAAATACCATAAGAGAAATGCCGCCAGAGGAAAGACCATATGAAAAGTGTCTTCGCCTGGGGGCAGAAAGTTTAAGCGATGTTGAATTGCTGGCAGTGTTATTAAGAACAGGAACCAGAGGTGAAAATGCCATAGAGTTATCCAGACGGATCCTGTATCATGCCGGAGAAAGCGGGATTCTTGGAATTCACCAGTTCAATAAAGAACGCTTAATGAAAATCAGAGGAATCGGGAATGTAAAAGCGATACAGATTTCGTGCATATCGGAACTTGCAAAAAGACTTGCAAAGGCTTCGTATCACGAAATGGTAAGCTTTACAGATCCAAAAACGATTGCTAAATATTATATGGAAGATTTACGGCACGAAAAGCAGGAACATATGAAGCTATTGATGCTAAACTCAAAAGCGAGGCTTCTTGGTGAGACAACTATTTCAAAAGGAACTGTGAATGCGTCTCTGATCACACCAAGAGAGCTGTTTGTAGAAGCATTACAAAAAAATGCTGTGTCTATTATAATTTTACACAATCATCCAAGCGGTGACCCAACTCCAAGCCGGGAAGATATGCTGACAACAAAAAGAATTCTGGATGCAGGAGCACTGATCGGAATAGAACTGTTAGATCATATTGTGATTGGCAATAATTGTTATATTAGTTTTCGGGAAGAGGGAATGCTGTAGGATAGAAAGGATTCTGTCAGATGGCAAGAAATGTATACGGATTAGATCTTGGCTCTTATGAGATCAAGGTCTATGATAAGAAAAAAGATACAATCTGGAAAGAAAAAAATGTGATCGCATTCAAAGATAACCGTGATCGCGATATATTTGCAGTAGGAGATGATGCGTTTCGTATGTATGGAAAAGCACCATCCAATATTGAAATCACATTTCCTATGAAGGAGGGGGTCATTTCCAGATTCAATGATATGCAGTTTCTACTACAGAATCTTTTGAAAAGAGGGAAACAATTTTCAAGAGGATCTGAGTATGTAATTGCAGTTCCGACAGATGTCACGGAAGTAGAGAAAAAAGCCTTTTTTGATCTGGTCATCCACTCGACAGCGAAGGCGAAAGAGGTAAATATTGTAGAACGGTCCATTGCAGATGCGGTAGGACTGAACCTGGATATTCAGAATACAAAAGGAATTATGATTGTAAACTTTGGTGGTGAGACGACTGAATTATCTGTGCTTGCAGGTGGAGGAATGGTACTTAACCGATTACTTAAGGTTGGTGGTTCTACTTATGATCAGGGAATCATTAATCTGGTAAAACATAGTCATGACTTTCTGATTGGACGGCAGACAGCCGAGGTATTAAGAAAGAATTTTGATGTGTTTGCCAGAGGATCAGATGCAGTGCTTTCTGTAGCGGGACGTGATCTGATTACAGGAGTTCCGATGAGAAAACCAATTTCGATCACACTGGTACGCGCTGCAATGAAGGAACATCTGCAAGAATGCGTCAAATCAATTAATTCTTTATTAGACAGAACACCTCCGGAGGTACGAAAAGCAATCTATGAAAATGGAATATTCCTGACAGGAGGACTTGCAAATATGCCGGGGCTGGAATTGTATATCGAGCAGATGGTAGGGATTAAGTCAAGATCTGCACTTCAGCCGGATATCTGCGCAGTGAATGGATTGAAGCGCATTATTATGTCAAAAGAATTAAAAAAACTGGCATTTTCAATGATAGAAGATAATTATAGGTGGATGAGATAATGAAGACAAATAATCAATCTTCCCTTCCAAGTAAATACTGGCTGATGATCGTTATTACGATCTGCGTTATCTTAATGGGAGTTGAGCGCATCACTGGAGGGAATGGACCAATCAGCTTTGTTGCAAATTATACAGTGATTCCGATGCAAAAAGGAATTGGATATGTAGGGCGCTATATGAGTGATCTTTCAGATAACTTTGAAACCTTGCAGGATATGAAAAAAGAAAATAAAAAGCTGCAGTCGAAAGTAGACGATCTGACAATCGATAATACAAGACTTCGTCAGGAACAATACGAACTGGAAAGACTGAGAGAATTGTATAAACTGGATGAAAATTATTCTGATTATAAGAAAGTCGGTGCACATGTCATTTCCAATAACGGAACAAACTGGTTCAGTGATTTTACAATTGATAAAGGAAGCAAGGATGGAATTAAGAAAAACTGTAATGTACTTGCTGGAAGTGGTCTTGTAGGTATTGTGACAGAGGTCGGCCCGCATTATGCAAGAGTTCGTTCGATCATAGATGATGAAAGTAATATCAGTGCCATGATCCTTTCAACATCAGATACCTGTGTCGTAAGAGGTGATCTGAAACAGATGGAAAATGGAAGAATCCGTTTTGAAAAACTGGCAAATAATGATAATAAAATAGAAGTTGGTGAGCAGGTTGTTACCTCTCATGTCAGCGACCGGTTCCTACAGGGATTGTTTATCGGATATGTCAGTGATATAAAGGTAGATTCTAATAATCTGACCAGATCGGGATATATTACGCCTGCGGTTGATTTTACAAAGCTTCAGGAGGTACTTGTGATTACAACAACCAAGAATGAGCTTGTAAAGCAGGAATCCGGAGACGGTCAGTAAAGGAGAACTATATATGAAAAGAAAAGTAATAACTTTTATTATTATTATAGTCTGCTTTCTTATGGAATGTACACTATTTCACAAGTTATCATTTGCGTCGATCAAGCCGAATCTGTTGATTATTGTTACGTCTTCGCTTGGTCTGATGCGTGGGAAAAAAGAAGGCCTTGCAGTAGGTGTGGTGTCTGGCTTCCTGATAGATGTGTTCTGGGGGAATACCCTTGGATTTTACACATTACTTTTTGCAGTGATCGGCTATATGAATGGATCACTTCGCAGACTTTTTTATGACGATGATGTCAAATTACCGATTGCATTGATTGCAGTCAGTGAATTGATATATGGCTTGGTTACATACTTTTGTATGTATCTTTTACGGGGGGACTTTGCTTTTGAAGCGTATCTGAGAAAGATAATTCTGCCGGAACTGGTATACACGATTCTGGTAACATTAGTCCTTTATCAGATTATATTACACATTAATAAGAAACTAGAAGCAGAAGAACAAAGGAGTGCAAGCAAATTTGTATAGTTTATGGGAACGGATAAAATCCGGAATTGCAGGAATCGTACAATCTCGAATATTCGTCTTGATCGTTGTGTTTTGCATTACGTCAGCCATACTGGTACAGAGAATATTCTATTTACAGATTGTAAAAGGGCAGGAGTATCTCGATGATTATAAACTGCAGATACAGAAGACAAAAGAGATACAGGGAACCAGAGGAAATATCTATGACCGCAATGGTACACTGCTCGCTTATAATGAACTGGCTTATTCGGTAACGATTGAAGATAATGGATCTTATGACAGTATCGCACAGCAGAACAAAGTACTGAATAAAACTATTTCGACAGTTATTGAGATGGTAGAATCTAACGGAGATACCGTGATTAATAACTTTGGTATTATTCTTGACAGCAATAATAATTATCAGTTTGTTGCTCAAAATGAGACACAGAAATTACGCTTTATTGCGGATGTGTATGGAAAAGCTACGATCGATCAGCTGTCTGCAAAGCAAAAAGCACTGACAGCTGATGAGGTGATTCATTATCTTTGCACAGACAAGCAGAAATTTGGAATTGACGAAGAGAATATGGAAAAATCGATGGTATTAAAGCTGATCAATATCCGTTATCAGATCTGGCTGAACAGCTATCAGAAGTATATCTCAACAACAATTGCCGAAGATGTCAGTGAAGCTACTGTTGCAGATGTAATGGAAAATCTTGACAAATTATCAGGAATCAATGTAGAAGAAGAAACGCTCAGAAAGTATACCGACAGTAAGTGTTTTGCAAATATCATTGGCTATACCGGACAGATTTCCCAGGAAGAGTTCGATGCATTGAGTGAGTCTGAGCAGGAAGAATACAGTAAAACCGATACAGTTGGTAAATCTGGAATTGAAAAAACCATGGATGCACAGCTGCAAGGGAAAAAAGGAAGCGAAAAACTCTACGTTAACAATGTAGGTAAGGTTATAAAAACGGTAAAAGGAAAAACGCCGAAAGCAGGAAATGATCTGTATCTGACCATTGATGCAAACCTTCAGAAAGCAGCATACAACATTCTGGAACAGGAATTGGCGGGTGTATTACTTACTAAGATTCAGAACAGCCTGGATTTTGACCGTAATAAGGTAGATGACGGAAGTGATGTGGTTATTCCGATTGGTGATGTATATAATGCAATGATAGGAAATGATGTTCTTGATATGACGCATTTTTCTGATGCAAATGCCGGAGATGCTGAAAAACAGGTTGCGTCATTATTTGCCAGCAGAAAAGAAACGGTGAAGAATTCACTTACTGATATCTTTAATAATCAAAAGGCTGCTGCTTACAGTGATCAGCCAAAAGAAGTACAGGCTTATCTGACCTATCTTGTAACGGATGTCCTGACAAATGGAACCGGTGTATTGATGTCAAAAGCGATTGATACAAATGATGATACGTATAAAGCCTGGAAAGAAGATGAATCCATTAATGTATATACGTACCTGAATTATGCAATTTCCAAAAACTGGGTAGATACATCCCTTTTGAAGAATTATGTGAATTCGAATGAACAATATTCGGATTCAAGCGAAGTATATCAGGGAATCGTGAACTATATTATGGATTATATCAATACGGACAACAGCTTTGATAAGCTGGTATATCGGTATATGATCAAGTCCGGAACTATAACAGGACGTCAGGTATGTATGATGCTTTATGAACAGGGAGTCCTGGAAATGGATGAGGCGCAGTATAATGGGTTAAGAGCCGGAAGGGTTGCAGCCTATGATTTTATGCGTAGTAAGATCCAGTCATTACAGATCACACCTGGACAGATTGGTCTGGAGCCTTGTACCGGTTCTATGGTAGCGACGGATCCGAAGACCGGAGAAGTACTTGCGTGCGTATCTTATCCGGGATATGACAACAATAAACTTGCAAATACTATGGATTCTGATTATTACAGTAAATTGCTTACGAATAGTTCACGTCCATTCTATAATAATGCGACACAGGAAAAGACAGCGCCTGGTTCTACTTACAAGCCGCTTGCGGCAATCGCAGGATTGACAGAAGGTGTGATAGATACGAATACGTATATTACCTGTGCGGGAGTATATAAAAGAGTAACTCCAAATCCAAGATGCTGGATTTATCCATCTGCACATGGTAATTTGAAAGTATCGCAGGCAATTCAGCATTCATGTAATGATTTCTTCTATGAGGTCGGTTACAGACTTGGGTTAAACAGTGCAGGTGAAGCACAGGAAACCGGAGATACAACAGATAACAAAACGACGCAGAATTATTACTCAAGTGAACGAGGAATTGCGAGATTACAGAAATATGCAGAGGAATTTGGTCTGGGGGCGACATCCGGCATGGAGATTCCGGAATCAGAACCACAGATTTCAGATGATAACGCAGTATTATCTGCGATTGGACAAGGTACGAATAACTATACAACCAGTCAGCTGGCAAGATATATTACTGCAGTTGCTAATGAAGGAACAGTATATAATTTAAGCATTCTTGATAAAGTAACAGACAGCAAAGGCAATGTAGTAGAAGATTATACTCCTGAAGTGAAAAATAAGATTACAGATGTATCATCAAGTACGTGGAATGCTGTGCATGAAGGTATGAGGGCAGTTGTAACTTCAGAACATGGAGATATCTTTACAAAATTGAATGCAAGTAATGTGCAGTTATCCGGAAAAACGGGTACAGCACAGCAGAGTAAGACACATCCGGACCATGGATTGTTTGTTGGATTTGCGCCAAGCAATGATCCAGAGATTGCATTTGCAATCCGTATTGCGAATGGTTACAGTTCAACATTTGCAGCGGAGGTCGGAAATGATGTTATGGAATACTATTATCAGGTAACACCGGAGGACGAACTGATTACAGGGGAAGCTTCAGGTATCAGTACAGGAACAGGTGCTGGTGATTAAAAAAGAAAGGATGATTCTATGTGAAAGACTCTGTACTCATCAAGAGTAACAAATACGGCATTACCATATATTTTAATCCGGATCACCCGTTTGAAAAACTTTTAGAGGATGTAAGTGGGAAATTTAAGGCAGCAACAAAGTTTTTTAATCATGCAAAGATGATCGTGGAATATGAAGGCCGTTCTTTCACAAAAGAAGAAGAACAGCAGCTGACGGAGACAATCGAGTCGGCTGCTGATATAAAGATACTGTGTATTATTGAAAAAAATACGGTTACAGAACAGGTCCATAAAAAACTGCTGGATGAAAGTCTGGAAGCAGTCCATGAAAGAGACGGACAGTTCTATAAAGGTACTTTAAGAGGAAGACAGGTTCTGGAATCAGAACAGAGCATAGTGATCATCGGTGATATTGAGGAGGGAGCTACTGTTGCCTCCAAGGGCAATGTAATTGTAACAGGGACCATCTATGGAACCGTGATCGCCGGAGCTACGGGGCGTAAAGATGCTGTGATCGCAGCACTTCATATGCAGCCGAAGAGACTGCGTATCGGAGAAATTGAAGTAAAACCAGTTATAGGAGGAAGTTATTCATGGGCGAAGTTATAGTAATTACATCTGGAAAAGGCGGGGTTGGAAAGACAACAACAACTGCCAATATAGGAGCCGGATTATCAAAACTGGATAAAAAAGTAGTCATTATCGATACAGATCTTGGACTTAGAAATCTGGATGTTGTAATGGGAATGGAAAATCTGGTTGTCTATAATCTGGTAGATGTAATTGAAGGAAGCTGCCGCTTGAAGCAGGCACTGATCCGTGACAGCAGATATGAAAATCTTTATTTACTGCCATCCGCACAGACAAAAGACAAGTCAGCCATATCGCCTGGACAGATGAAAAAACTGACAGCAGAGTTAAAGGAAGAATTTGACTACATACTTCTGGACTGCCCTGCGGGAATCGAACAAGGTTTCCAAAATGCCATCGCCGGAGCTGACCGGGCACTGGTAGTTACGACACCGGAGGTATCGTCTATCAGGGATGCAGACCGTATCATAGGTCTTTTGGAGCAAAACCACATCAAACAGATTGATCTGATCATTAACCGTATCCGTATGGATATGGTTAAACGTGGGGATATGATGTCGGTTGATGATGTGACAGAGATCCTTTCGGTTCCGTTGATCGGTGTTCTTCCGGACGACGAGCAAGTTGTAATCGGCACGAATCAGGGAGAGCCGGTAATTGGAATGGAGTCAAAAGCCGGAACTGGATATATGAACATATGCAAACGTATTATGGGTATGGAAGTCCCTTATATGAACATGGAGGCAGGAAAAGGATTCTTTTCAAGACTTTCCCATGCATTCAAGAAGAATTAGGAGGCTTCTGATATGTTGAAAAATTCTTCTGTGTCCATTGCAAAGGACCGCCTGAAGGCGTTGGTTGTGTCAGACCGGGTACAGTGTACTCCATCTGCATATGAACACATCTGTAAAGATTTGTACGAAACCCTTTCAAAATATATGGAGATTACTGAAGAGAATTTTCAAGTAGAGATTACCCGTTCACAAGTAGTGATAAAAATAGCAGGAGAAGAAACGTGAGATCACATAGATTTACTAAACCATATCATTTAAAAAATTATAAATTCGGAATTGTAGCACTTGTAGCAATATTGTCAGTTATTGGTATTCTGGTTGTAGGTAGTGCAAAATCATCTCTTCAGAGCAAACAGATTCTCGGAGTAGTGATTGGAATGGTTGCCATGATCGTAGTTTCACTGATTGATTATATGTGGATTATAAACTTTTACTGGGTATTGTATGTGCTTTCGATCATTATGCTGGTGGCAGTAAAACTTTTTGGTGAAAATGTAAATGGTGCAACCAGATGGATCAAGATTGGTTTTCTGCAGTTCCAGCCATCAGAGGTGGCAAAGATATTACTTATTATATTTTTTGCCAAGTTCCTGATGGAACATGAAGAAGAGGTCAGTGATAAATTTACATTGATAAAGTATGCTGTATTAGCAGGAATACCACTGGCACTTATTTTAATTGAGCCAAATCTTTCCACTACAATTTGTACAGCACTTATGATCTGCCTGATGATCTATGTAGCAGGACTTAGTTATAAATTCATCGGAACGGTTCTGGTGATTCTTATACCGGTTGCAGTTATTTTTCTAAGCATTGTTGTCCAGCCAAATCAGAAAATTCTGAAGGATTATCAGCAGGCCAGAATCCTTGCATTTATTGAGCCTGAGAAGTATGAAAGTGATGAAGCATATCAGCAGAAAAATTCTGTTATGGCCATCGGATCTGGACAACTTACCGGAAAAGGACTGAATAACAATACGACAACCTCTGTAAAGAATGGTAACTTTATACTGGAGCCTCAGACGGACTTTATATTTGCAATCATCGGTGAAGAATTAGGCTTTGTTGGAGGATGTATAATTATTGCGTTATTACTGTTAATTGTGATACAATGTATCTTAGTTGGGATACGATCGCAAGACCTTGCAGGAAGAATTATATGTTGTGGTGTCGGAGGGCTGATCGGCATACAGAGTTTTATCAATATTGGTGTTGCTACTAAAATTTTGCCGAATACCGGAGTTCCATTACCATTTGTCAGCTATGGTCTGACATCTCTTGTAAGTTTATATATTGGAATAGGACTTGTCTTGAACGTTGGATTACAACCGAAAAAATACCAGTAAGGAGTGAATGACAATGAATATAGGTCTGATAGCACATGACTCGAAAAAAGCATTAATGCAGAACTTCTGTATTGCATATAGAGGTATATTAAGTAAACATAATCTTTATGCAACAGGGACAACCGGAAGATTAATAGAAGAAGTTACGAACTTGAAGGTTCATAAATATCTCGCAGGTCCTTTAGGAGGAAAGCAACAGCTTGGGGCTCAGATTGCACAGAATGACATTGACGCACTGATTTTCTTAAGAGAACCATCAAATCCAAAGCCTCATGATCCAGATCTGAATGATGTTATCCGTATGTGTGATACCTATAATATCCCGTTGGCAACCAATCTTGCTACGGCTGAAATTATTATATTAGCAATAGATAGAGGAGACTTAGACTGGCGTGAGATGTATCGGTAGATATTCAAAAATGATAGCCATGCTTTCACTTACCACTGTTGTGGCAACAGGATGTTCTGGTGTAGGAACTATCTTCGGCGGTAAAGGTGTTGTGGCAGAATATGAAACAGAAAATTATAATAAAAATGTATACAAAGGGAAATTATTTGCTTCAGATCTGTGTGTAGCATCGGATGATGTTGATCTGAAAGGAATCACAAAAACGGAGACAGGTACATTACATTCAGCAGCTCTGTTCGATGTTGATAACGGAAAAGTAGACTTTTCTTATCAGATGTTTGATAAAGTATATCCGGCAAGTACGACAAAGATTATGACAGCATTGGTAGCAATGGAAAATGCAGATCTGTCAGATGTCGTAACAGTGTCTCAGGATGCAGATGTAAGTAATTTTGCTGCGGATGAGGCGACTTGCGGAATCAAAGCGGGTGATCAGATGAAATTGTCAGATCTGTTGTATGGATTATTACTTCATTCAGGAAATGATAATGCAGTGGCAATTGCGGATTACATAGCCGGAAGCGAAGAAGCATTTGCAGACATGATGAATAAAGAAGCAAAAAAACTGATGGCAACCGGAACACATTTCGTTAATTCAAATGGGTTACATAACGATAATCATTATACAACAGCTTATGATCTTTATCTGATATTTAATGAGTGTATCAAGCATGATGATTTTGTAAAAATTATCCGTGCGAAATCACATACAGTCAATATTAAAGGCAGTGATGGAACCGTCCGGAGTGTAACATGGGAGCCGACGAACTTTTATGCCACCGGAGAGGCCGCAAAGCCGGATAATGTAACTGTAATTGGTGGAAAAACCGGAACTACGGATTTAGCAGGAAACTGTCTGATCCTGTTGACAGAAGAGGATGATCATCCATATATTTCTATTGTGATGAATGCAGATACCAAGTCTCTCTTATATAAAGATATGACGGCAATCGTAGAAGCAATTCCAGAATAAAAAATTTGAAAAGGGGCATCCTGATAACGGATACCCCTTTTTTAGGACGAACTTTTTATTCTTCCATAAAGGCTGATCAGATAAAGCCCGCATAAACCAATTAAAGTATAGATAATGCGGGAAATCCAGGTCAGATTTCCGAAGATAAGGGCTACCAGGTCGAGACGGAATACCCCTACCAGAAGCCAGTTAAGTGCACCGATGATAACAAGTGTAAGTGCCGTATTATCAAACCATTTCATGTAAGTATCCTCCTTTTATCTTCTGCTATCAGTATGAACAGAAGTGGGAATTAATATACACTATTTTTGAAAGGAATAAAATAATGGCTGAAAATGAACGATATTATCCGTATTCGGATTATCTAAAAAAAAGATATGGCGAGAAAGTATATAAGCTTCCGGTTAATCTGCCGGTAACCTGTCCGAACAGAATTACAGGTCGAGGATGTTCTTTTTGTGCGGAAAATGGAACCGGATTCGAAGCAATGGAACAGAGTGTACCGGTGGCAGAACAACTGGAGAAAACAAGGACATATATTGAACGACGTTATCATGCACATAAGTTTATTGCTTATTTTCAAAATTATACCAATACATTTCTGCCACTTGAAAAATTCCGTAAATATATGGAAGAGGCGGCAAAGGTTCCGGATATTGTGGAAATTGCAATTTCTACCAGACCTGATTGTATCAGGGAAGATTATCTGGATGTCCTGGATGAAATACGGGGAAGAACCGGAATACAGATTACCATAGAGCTTGGACTACAGACAGTTAATTACCGTACATTAGAATACATATCACGTGGACATGGATTGGCCGAGTTCATCGATGCAGTTCTTCGTATCAGCAGATATTCGTTTGAGATATGTACACATGTTATTTTGAATCTTCCATCAGATGAAACGATTGACGCGATAGAAACTGCAAAGATCTTGTCTGCACTTCCAATCCAGATTGTAAAAGTACATTCTTTGTATATTGCAAAAAACACGCAGTTGTGCGAAGCGTATGAAAATGATACAATAACGCTATGCTCAAAAGAAGAATATTTGCAGCGGTTAATGTTATTTTTGGAATATCTGAAGCCAGATATAGCAGTTGAGCGTTTGTTTAGCCGTATTCCGGAAAAAGATGCGGTATTCTGCAATTGGAATACCAGCTGGTGGAAGCTGCGGGATAAGCTTTTTTTGATGATGGAGACAGCGGACAGCTATCAGGGAAAGAGGTTTCACTATCTGGATGGCGCTGCTTTAAAATTATTAGAATAATTTTATTGGAGTAAATGAGTACAGAACAGGAGGCTATGAATTTTGACTGGAAATGATGCATCCAATATAAAGGTGTACCAGAAGAAAAAGCATGTTAATATAGGAATTATTATTTTTGGTGTTGTATTTATTTATCTTGTGATGACAGTATTATTATATCTGACAGCACAACATATATCCGTTTATGAGGTAAGAGAAGGGTCTATTTTGCGGGATAGTACGTATACAGGACTGGCATTGCGTAATGAAACCGTCATACGTTCGGATGGAAAGGGATATGTGAATTATTTCGTATCAGAAGGAAGTAAAGTGGGTGCGAAAACTGAAGTTTATGCTCTCTCAGATCAAAAACTTCAATTTGAGGAGGACAAAAAAAAGACACAGAAACTTACATCTGCAGAGCAGGACTCGATTCGACAGAAGACACAGACATTTTGTGAAAATTATGTAGATGAAAGTTTTAGTGATATCTATACACTTCGCAGTTCTATCGACAGTATACTGGATGGCAAGTCAAATCAGAGCAAGCAAGAGCAGCTGGCTCAGATGGTGGATTCGGATACCGACGGGCTTGCAATTTATTCTGCAGAAGCGGATGGAATTATTCTGTACTCAACCGATGGATTTGAGAATATAAAACCGGCTGATGTGACACCGGAAATGTTGAGTAAAAAAAATTATAACAAAACAGAGCAGAAAAATAATACAAAGATCAAATCCGGTGATCCGGTATATAAAATTGTCAGTGATGATGACTGGACCTTGATCGTGCCGCTTGGAAAGCAGACTGCAAAAGAATTAAAGGATGCATTGAGTGTACAGGTGAGGTTCCCGAAAGATAATGAGACGATGACAGCTGTATTTTCTGTAAAAAAGGTCAATGGATCGTATCTTGGTTATCTGACATTTGACAATTCTATGGTACGTTATGCGCAAGACCGTTTTGTGGATGTAGAATTAGTTTTAGAGGACCAGTCGGGACTTAAAATTCCAAAATCGGCTGTTACAACAAAAAGTTTTTATGTGATTCCGGACGACTATCTGACACAGGGTGGGAATAGCAATGCTACCGGAGTATTGGTTGACACCGGAAAAGAACATGCAGAATTTCAGTCCATTAACATTTATTACCGGGATGCCATCAATGGACTGGTATATGTAAGTAAAGATGATTTTAAAGAAAATACAACACTTCGCAAACCAGATTCTGAAGACAGCTATAAAATTAAAAAAACCAGAAAACTAAAAGGTGTTTATAACATTAATCGTGGTTATGCTGTGTTCAGACAGATACAGATTCTGTGCGAAAGTGATGAGTATTATATTATACAAAATGGCGATAATTATGGACTGTCAAATTATGATCACATTGCTTTAAATGGAAAAGATGTCCATGAGGGCGATGTGGTATCTTAAAAAGGAGTGGTAATATATGTTAAAAGAAAATCTTGAAAAAGTCGAGGAAAATATTCAGGCAGCGTGTGACCGTGCCGGAAGAAAGAGGAAAGAAGTAACACTGATTGCAGTAAGCAAAACAAAACCAGTGGAAATGCTTCAGGAGGCATATGAGCTCGGTGTTCGCGTAAATGGAGAAAATAAAGCACAGGAGCTGGCATCAAAGTATGAAGTCCTGCCAAAAGATATTCACTGGCATATGATCGGCCATATGCAGCGGAACAAGGTAAAATACATTATTGATAAAGTAGATCTGATCCATTCAGTAGATTCTATCCGTCTGGCAGAAACGATAGATAAAGAAGCAGAAAAGCATAATGTGACAGCCAATGTTTTGATTGAAGTAAATGTAGCAAAAGAAGAAAGTAAATTCGGGCTCATGCCAGAAGAGGTTCCGGAGTTTGTTGAACAGATTTCAAAATTTTCACATATCCGGGTAAAAGGATTGATGACAATTGCACCATTTGTGGAGAATCCGGAAGAAAACAGGTCGATTTTTGCGGAATTACGGAAATTATCTGTTGACATAGCAGCGAAAAACATTGATAATATTACTATGAGCATTCTTTCTATGGGTATGACAAATGATTATGAGGTTGCCATAGAAGAAGGGGCCACTATGGTCCGTGTAGGAACCGGAATTTTTGGAGCGCGTGACTACACGCAGCAAGTATAAACGGAAGATAGGAGATTTATTAAAAAATGGGTGTTTTAGATAAGTTCTTAAATATCATGAAGTTAGATGACGGAGAAGACGATTTTGATGATGATGATTTCTTCGATGATGACGAATATGAAGATGAGTATGAAGAGAAACCAAAGAGAAGTTTCTTCCACAGACCGAAAAAAGAAGTAGAAAGGGAAACGGAAGAATACGAAGAAGAAGATCATGGATCAGCAAAAGTAAAATCTTCATTCGCTAATAATAAAGTAACTCCGATGCGCCAGCCTGCAAGAAGGACTGTTAATATGGAAGTCTGTGTGATTAAACCAACTTCTGTAGAAGATTCAAGAGAAATTACAGAGACATTACTTAGCGGACGCACAGTAATCCTGAATCTGGAAGGTCTGGATCTTGAAATTGCACAGCGTATCATTGACTTTACTTCAGGTGCTACATTTGCAATTAGTGGAAATCTTCAGAAGATTTCAAACTACATATTCCTGGTAACACCTACAAATGTAGACATTTCCGGAGATTTACAGGATCTTCTTAATACATCCCTGGATTCTTCGTCTATGAGGTCTAGATTTTAATTATGAATAAAGAAGAAAGTATGTTGCAGAAACGGCTGATAGAGTTATCACGGCTGGCATATAACAGAGGAATCGTTGTATTTTCTGACTTTCTTAATTTGAATGAATTGAATATTCTTCATACGACACCGAAAGATATGTTTTTATCTCAATACGAGACATACGGTGGCTATGACTTATCAGAGCGTCAGATGGCTGTATTTCTACCTGATGCTCTTTATTATGATTATGAATATCCTGTTCGGACAATAGAAATCACGCCGGCTAACAAGCGTTTTGCGGAAGAATTAAATCACAGAGATTATCTTGGAGCACTAATGAATCTAGGAATTGAAAGGTGCAAAATAGGTGATATTATTGTTGAAGACCAGAGAGCAGTTATATTTGTAAAAGAAGAAATGGTGGAGTATGTCATGGATAATCTGACAAAGATCCGCCATACAAATATAAAGACGGCACTGAGTGACCAGTTTGCGATGGATTATGAACCACGGTATGAAGAATTAAAGGGAACCGTATCATCGATCCGTCTGGACAGTGTACTTGCGCTTGCGTATCCGGTTTCCAGAAGTAAGATCACACCACAGATTGAAGCAGGAAATGTATTTGTAAATGGAAAATTAATTACCAGTAATGGATACCGTCTGAAAGATGGCGACATCATTTCTGTAAGAAAAACAGGAAGAATATCTTATCAGGGAATTCTGTCAGAAACAAAAAAGGGACGTTATATGGTCTCTGTTCGTAAATATATCTGATCATAGAAATGTCAGATTATATAGTAGCATGTCGAGGAGTATGAAAGCGTATGAGTATTGAAAATAGCAATAAGCAAAACGGTCGTATCAGACACTATATGATGGCCGTTGTTAGTGTATGTATATTAGTCTTTCTGGATCAGTTTACCAAAGAAATCGTTGTACAGCAACTAAAAGGACAATCAGCGTATGTCCTGATCAGGAATGTATTCCAACTGGAATATCTGGAAAACAGAGGAGCTGCATTTGGCCTGTTTCAGAATCAGAGAATCTTTTTTTACATCAGCGTGCTAGTAATCTCGCTTGTTGTAATATGGTTTTATGGGAAGGTTCCGATGGAAAAAAAGTATCTGCCGCTTCGTATTTGTGCAGTATTGATCCTGTCTGGAGCATTTGGTAATTGTATTGACCGCATCAGACTGAATTACGTAGTTGATTTTTTCTATTTTAAACTGATCAATTTCCCGATTTTTAATGTTGCGGATATCTATGTAACAGTTGCAGCATTTTTGCTGATAGTATTAGTTTTGTTTTATTATAAGGAGGAAGAACTTGAAAGAGTATTTCATCGATCATAATACAGAGGGGCAGCGTCTGGACCGCTATCTTTCAGAAGAGTTAGAAGACAGATCGAGATCTTATATACAGAAATTAATCAAAGAGGAATATGTGAAAGTCAATCAGAAGCCTGTAAAATCCAATTACAGGCTTTCTTTTGAAGACAGGGTAGAAGTAACTATGCCAGAGGCAAAAGAGCCGGATATAGAGCCTGAAGACATTCCATTAGATATTCTGTATGAAGATGAAGATCTGATCATGATCAACAAACCAAAACAGATGGTTGTGCATCCTGCACCCGGACATTATTCCGGAACACTTGTCAATGCATTGATGTATCATTGTGGTAATGAACTTTCTGGAATTAATGGATGTATGCGTCCGGGAATCGTCCACCGGATTGACATGGATACGACCGGATCACTGGTTGTATGTAAAAATGATATGGCACATCAGAGTCTGTCGGAGCAGTTGAAAGAGCATTCTATCCAGAGAATTTATGTAGCAATCGTTCACGGCAACATAAAAGAAGACTCAGGGACGGTCAATGCAGCAATCGGACGACATCCGACGGACCGGAAAAAGATGAGTACGCATTGTAAGAACGGACGGAATGCAGTGACACATTATAAAGTATTAGAGCGTTTTGGAGAGTATACTTATATTCAATGCCAGCTTGAAACCGGCCGTACGCATCAGATCCGTGTACATATGGCCAGCATCGGGCATCCGCTGGTGGGAGATGAGGTGTATGGACCAAAGAAATGTCCGTTTAAGGGACTTCAGGGACAGACACTGCATGCGAAGACATTAGGGGTAATACATCCAAGAACAGGAGAATATCTGGAAGTAAATGCACCACTTCCGGAATACTTCTCTGAATTATTAGACAGACTAAGGAATAAATGTTGTTAAATTATGCGAAAATTCTATACATTTATCTAAGTTTGCTGTATAATATACATATACTATTTTTAGGAGCGTGATTTATATGGCAAAAACGAATACAATTATTACGATCGGTAGGGAATATGGAAGTGCAGGCCGCCAGATAGGATATAAGGTTGCGGAAGATCTGGGAATTAAGTTATATGACAGGGAAATGTTAGAACGAGCTGCAAAAGAAAGTGGTATCTGCGAAGAATTGTTTGAAACACATGATGAAAAACCGACGAATAGCTTTCTCTATTCACTGGTAATGGATTCTTACTCATTTGGATATCCATCTTCAAGTTATACAGATATGCCAATCAACCATAAGATATTCCTGGCACAGTTTGACACAATCCGTAAGATTGCGGATGAAGGACCGTGCATCCTTGTAGGACGATGTGCAGATTATGCATTGGAAGAATATAGCAACGTATTGAGTGTATTTATACATGCAGATATGGATGCACGTATCCGCAGAATCGCAAGAATCTATGACCTGACAGATGCAAAAGCAAAAGAACTTATTAAGAAAACAGACAAAAGACGTTCCAGCTATTATAATTATTACAGCAACAAAAAATGGGGAGCTGCAGAAAGTTATAATATCTGTCTTGACAGCTCAATCCTTGGTATTGATGGAACAGCAGAAGCAATTGAACAGCTGGTAGCATTAAGAGAGAGCATAACCGATCCGAAATTATAATTATAACAAAGTATAGATGAAAGAGAGATGTAAAACTCTTAAAAACTATCTTAAAAAGTAAATAAATAGTAAATAATGTAAAACCTCTGGGCTGTCAGATATTAATTACAGGAATTTTAATTCTTATGAATATCTGACAGCCCAGAAGTTTTTGAAGACAAATAATATATAAAGGAAGTTGTGTATTGCGGTAAATTGAGTTGGCAGAGAGGGCAGTGGTGTATATTGTTTTAGCTTATAATTCACGCAATTTTACGGCAGATGCAGCAACGCGTCTGCGGTGATCGTCAATGGCAGCATAATGCTTTTTCGTTGTATTAACGTCTTTATGCCCGAGGACATCGGCAACCAGATAAATATCACCGGTTTCCTTATAAAGGGAAGTACCATAGGTACTACGCAGCTTATGGGGGGTGATTTTTTTATTAGGAGTAACCTGACGGGCATATTTTTTGACCATATTTTCAATCGCCTGGACACCCATGCGTTTGCGCTGTGTGGATAAAAACAGAGCTTGTTCATGGCCGGAGAGGGGCGTAGTAGCTTTTCGATCACCTTCTATGTAATTCTGAAGAGCTTTGGCAACTTCATCGCCAAAATATACAACCATCTGGCTGCCACCTTTTCTGGTTACCATAATTCCATTGTTCTTAAAATCAACATCTTTCAGATCAAGTCCTACACATTCAGAGACACGGATTCCTGTACCAAGTAAAAGTGTCAATATTGCAAGATCCCGTTCACGGGTTTTTTTATAATATGCAAGAGCCTGACCGGACAAATGCTGACCGGCAGATTCCACAAAGTCCAGTAACATAGCAACTTCATCTGTATCCAGACGTATAATTGCTTTATCGTGTAGTTTTGGCATGTCGACTAAAAGAGTCGGGTTTTTCTGAATCATACGGTGTTTGTAATAATATCCATAAAAACTTCGAAGTGCCGACATTTTCCGGGCAAGGCCTTTTTCACCATTGGTAATAAGTTCGCCGTCATCATCGCGTTTATAAACCTTCAGGTATTCCAGATATTCCTCAATATCAACAGGTTCCAGACTTTCCAGATCCTGAAGCGTAAACTGGTCCAGAGTATAATTCTTGTATACAGGATTATTTTCCAAAAGAAAATGAAAAAACACACGGATATCGTAAGCATAGCTGATACGTGTACGGACGGATGATTTTGGTTCCATTGCACGAAAATAGTCCTTAACAAAAGGTGGCAACGATTTTAAAACTTCACGCAAACGAAGTGTCTGGTCAATTTGATTTTTTTCATGATATGTATGAACTTTGTTGGTAGCCGTGCTGGCTGTATTATCGGATGAATAGTCAATCATAAGTATAAGAAACCTCCATTTATAAATCGTAGATCATAAAATAAATAGTATGAAAATAAAATAAGTAATCAATAAAAGATAAAAATACAACAAAATTTTGTGATTTCGAAAATCGGCAATGAACCCGAAAATCAATATAATTATAGCAGATATGCGTGAGTACGTCTACATCTATTGGAAAAATTGGTATTTGTCGTATAGATTGAAATCACTTAGAAATCGGCAATGAACTACTTTTTTCATTCATTGCCTCGGATGTAAGCTGCTATTATGTAAGTGTTTCAGCTTTTATTTTGTGTATCAGTTTTTGTACTACTGTTATTTTATACTGTTACTTTATATTTTGTAATATTGGGGATAAACAATATTGGCTCCATATTCCTACATGCTATAATATGGAATCATCAGATACTGACTTGACTGAATGTTATCTGATGCAAGATTATTGATCCGCTTTACTTCTAAGATATAATCCGTAATGGAATCATATTCATCAGACATATTCTGCTCTGCAATCTGCCATAACGTATCGCCGGCTTTGATCTGAATACTTTTATAATACTTTGGTCTGTCGGATGAATGACTACCGGCATTGTCATGTGCACTCACCAGTCGGTCGCTGAGAAAAACACTTAATGCGATAACAATTATGACTGTTAAGAGTATGCCGGCAAGTTTATATGCTGCTTTCTTTTTACGTCTGCTGTTCTTTTGTGGTATGTTTTTGTGATTTTTGTTATTGCTGTTACCAGATGGTCTGTTTTCTCTGTTCATATAAATGCCCTCCTCAATGATATGAATATGTGAAAGAGTATCGATTGATGACATCCTCTACTAAAAACGACAGATTACGCGGAAATTCATCAATTGCGAACGTTTGTTCTCTACACTGCTATTATATACACAGAACAAACGTTTGTCAATAAAATTTTCGAACATATTTTCTAAACATCTGTTTGCGTTTTTGGCTGTACTATGGTAAAATAAAGTATACACATCCATCGGAAAGAAAATTTTAAGGAGGGTATACATATGGCACAGGGTAAAATAAGTGCAAAACAGCAGGAAATACTAGAATATATAAAATCACAGATACTGGAAAGAGGATTTCCACCTTCAGTCAGAGATATCTGCGAGGCGGTACATCTGAAGTCGACCTCTTCTGTTCATTCTCATCTTGAGACTCTTGAAAAAAATGGTTACATCAGAAGGGATCCTACAAAACCACGTGCAATTGAAATTCTGGATGATTCGTTTAATTTTAATCGTCGTGAAATGGTAAATGTTCCGATCATAGGGCATGTTGCTGCAGGGGAACCACTTCTTGCAGAACAGAATATCGAGAACTACTTCCCTGTTCCGATGGAATATATGCCGAATAAGCAGACATTTATGTTAAAGGTACATGGAGAAAGTATGATCAATGCAGGAATCCTGGATGGGGATTACGTACTTGTAGAACAGACTTCTGTTGCGGACAACGGTGAGATGATAGTTGCACTGGTTGAAGATGGAGCAACTGTAAAAAGATTCTTTAAAGAAGAAGGAATATACAGACTGCAGCCGGAAAATGATACCATGGAGCCGATCATTGTAAAAGATGTGCAGATTATGGGAAAAGTAATAGGCGTTTTCCGGTTTTTCAATTAGATATCAAATTAAATTTTAATTAGAATATTTTATTTTAAAAGCATCGTACAATATAATAAAAAATATTCATATATCATTCTACGAAGTATAATACCCGGATGAATGATATATGAATAACATATTATATCATATGATGCTTTTGTGTTATGCATATGATGTTTTTATAGAATTATAATTCATTTACATCATTAATTTTTCTTCCGTCACTCCAGATACGCTCCAGATTATAGAACTGACGGTTCTCTTTATCAAAGATGTGAACAATGATATCGCCAAAATCGATCAGAACCCAGGCGCCACTTCTGTGTCCCTCGGTTTCTTTTGCGGCATAGCCGGCTTTATGCATCTTCTCTTCTACGTTTTCAACAAGTGCACGTACCTGGCTGTCACTGTTTCCGTTTGCAATTACGAAGTAATCTGCAAGAACGGATACGGATGAGATATCAATTGCACAGACATCTTCTCCTTTCTTATCTTCCAGCGCTTCAAATGCAATACGTGCCATTTCTTTCGCCTGATTCATAGGATTATGCCTCCTTTTTTAGTTCGTTTTTATAATAATCGTAAGTTTTCTGTGTCATAGGATCTACAGAGATATTCCTGCTATTAAGATAGACCAGGGAATCTTCCAGAATGCGGTAAAGGCATTGATCAATATCTTTAAAAGCCAGAGGTCGGACTTCTTTCATATTTGGAAGTTCTCTTCTTCCGGGTTCGATATAATCTGCAATAAAGACAATCTTTTCCAGGAGAGACATACCAGGACGTCCTGTTGTATGACTGCTGATTGCATGGATAATCTCCTGGTCATGAATATGATATTTTTTTTCTGCAAGATATGCACCAAGTCTGGCATGTAAAAGACCTGGGTTTTCATATTCTACATCTGATACAGGAAGGCCGTATTTTTCGCAGAGATGGATTTTTTTATCACCAGGGATACATTTTGCGCAGTCATGGAGTAAACCGGCTAAAAGCGCTTGTGTAACGTCTGCGCCATAACGCATGGCCATAGATGCAGAGGTATACATCACTCCGAGGGTATGCTGATAACGATCTTCATCGAGTTCTTTTTTTAATGTATGCTGTAATTTCAAAATCTTGTCATCCATTACTCTTTTCCTTCTTTTTTGTATAAATTCTGTTCCTGAATATAAGTTTCTACAGAAGCCGGGATATATGCTTCAACCGGCACTCCTGCTTTCATCTTCGCACGGAGCTCATGGGAAGATACCGGCATGAGGGATGTCTCAAGCAGCCGGATCTTCGCATGGTATTTTTGATTCAGATGTCTGATCTGTTCAAGCATAGCTTCTTTTGTGCGGATCTCATCACGATAGGTGGCAAGAATCGTACAGGTTGGAAATAAGCGTTCCGGATGAACCCAGCTTTCAATTGCCATAAGAGAGTCGGCACCGATGATAAAATAGAATTCATCATCCGGATATTGCACATGAAAGTATTCCATTGTCTGATAAGAACAGGAAACCTCCTGGCGTAATGCTTCATATGGCTGTAATTCAAATTCCGGATAAGGCGCAATCGCGCGGCGTGTCATTTCCATCCGGTCCTGTGCACTTGATTTTATTGTAGAACTTTTTTTGTGGGGAGGGTTTCCGTTTGGCATAAACCATATCTTGTCAAGGTGAAATGCCCTAAAAGCGGCATGGCCAAGCATTAAATGACCGTTATGGATCGGGTCAAATGTTCCTCCCATGATTCCTATTTTCATTTGAATCGAATCTCCTACCTGAATTTATTTTGGCAGTTCAATCTTCTTGTGTTTGTCTTTACCTTCTTTGTATAATACGATCTTCTTGCCGATAACCTGGACAACCTGGGAACGTGTACGCTCGGCAATTACTTCAGCGATGGCACGTGGATCGTCAGCACAGTTTTTCAGGACACTGATCTTAACCAGCTCTCTTGCATCCAGGGCTTCCTGGATTGCTTTTGTAACTTCCGGTGTCATGCTGTTTTTACCAATCTGAAAAATCGGTTCCAGATTCATGGCAAGACCTTTTAAATAAGCTCTCTGTTTTGTTGTCATTTCTTTCTCCTTTATTCTAATGTCTGCACATATTATTTATAATAATCAAACTGCAGACCATACATACGTACTGTGTCACCTTCCTGAATTCCAGCCTCTTCTAATTGCTCCAGAATACCAGATTCTTTGAGGAATTTCTGGAAGAATGCAAATCCTCTTTCGGAATCCAGATTAGTATAACCGAGCATTTTCTCAATCTTCGGTCCTTCTACTACATACATATCATCTTCTTTTTCAACCGTATATGGAAGATCGTTCATTGGAATCTCCTCTTCTGGGAAATATTCCTGTTCGAATACGATTGTTTCCTGATCCAGATGCTGTAACTCGTTCGATACATAGTAAAGTAATTCCTGGATTCCCTGTCCGGTAACGCCGGAAATTGGGAATACTTTGACACCCTGTGGTTCAAATTCATCTTTCAGACGCTGAACCGGATCATCTTCTGTATAAATCGCGTCGATCTTATTGGCAGCAATTACCTGCGGACGATTGGCGATATCAGCATTATAAGCTTTCAACTCATTGTTGATCTTATAGATATCATCGACCGGATCACGTCCTTCTGTACCAGCTGCATCTACTACATGGATCATCAATTTGGTACGTTCAATGTGACGAAGGAACTGATGGCCCAGTCCCACTCCCTCAGAAGCACCCTCGATTAGTCCAGGAATGTCTGCAATGACAAATCCCGGTGCATCTGGGAGGTCAACAACTCCAAGATTCGGGTTCAAAGTTGTAAAATGGTAATTCGCAATCTTCGGTTGTGCATTCGTTACACGGGATAAGAATGTAGATTTACCAACATTTGGGAAACCTACAAGCCCTACGTCTGCAATGACTTTTAATTCCAGATCTACGAATAATTCTTTTGCAGGCTGGCCAGGCTGCGCATATTTTGGAACCTGCATGGTTGCAGTTGCAAAATGCTGATTTCCAAGGCCGCCTTTACCACCCTTTAAGATGATCTGTCTGCGGTTATCTCCGGACATATCTGCAATGACTTTTCCGGATTCTGATTCTTTGATAACGGTTCCTTCTGGAACTTTCAGGACAATATCTTCACCGTCTGCACCATGACATCTGCGCTTTCCGCCCTGTTCACCGTCTTTTGCTGTAAATTTTCTTTTATGTCTGTAGTCCTGAAGTGTATTCAGTCCCTCATCGACTTCAAATATAACGTCACCGCCACGTCCGCCGTCACCGCCGTCCGGACCGCCATTCGCCACGTACTTCTCACGACGGAAACTTACATGTCCATCTCCGCCTTTACCTGCTCTAATAAATATCCTTGCTCTATCTGCAAACATACTGTATTCCTTTCATCTATATAAAATAAACGGAAGTTAAAAAAAGCGCGCTGCATCATAACCGAAAGAAGTTAATCATTGCAACGCACTTTTTCAACTCATAATTAAGCTACTGGATAGATAGAAACCTGTTTCTTATCTTTTCCTTTTCTTTCAAATCTTACAACGCCATCAACGAGTGCGAATAATGTATCGTCACCGCCGCGTCCTACATTGATTCCTGGATGAATCTTTGTTCCGCGCTGTCTGTAAAGAATGTTACCAGCTTTTACAAACTGTCCGTCAGCTCTTTTAGCACCAAGTCTCTTAGACTCAGAATCTCTACCGTTCTTTGTAGAACCTACACCTTTTTTATGAGCGAAAAACTGAAGGTTTAATTTCATCATGGTTGTTACACCTCCTCGAATGTTAAATCAATATATTCTGCATAGTTGTCATCATCTACCATCTGTTCGAGACCAAGTATCATCGTATTCAGCAAAAGCTGTGCATCCTTCGAGGGATGATTCAGATGATAGGAAATCATTCCCGACTCATCTTCGGAAATCAGACTTGCATCATCCTCCGTGAATTCTTCAATTGCATTTATCGTGTTGATCACCAGAATAGAAGCAGCGGCACATACAATATCCTGTCCGGGATCTGCATATTCGGCATGTCCTTCTGTCTGAAAACCTACACACTCTTTGTACTTGTTCTGAAAGATCGTTACATGAATCATGGATGCTCTCCAATATTAAGCGTTGATTTTTTCAATCTTAACTGCAGTATACTGCTGTCTGTGACCGTTTTTCTTGTGGTATCCAGATTTTCTCTTGTACTTGTAAACGATAACTTTTCTAGCTTTACCGTTCTCAACTACAGAAGCTTCAACTGTTGCACCTTCAACTGTTGGGTTACCAACTTTTAATCCGTTGTCACTTACTGCAAGAACCTGGTCAAATGTAAAAGTTTCTCCAGCTTCTACACCAAGTTTCTCTACTTTAATGATATCGCCTTCGGCTACTTTGTACTGTTTACCACCTGTTGCTATAATTGCGTACATATGGCACCTCCTATTATCATTACTCGCCAGTTACGGTGTCTGACTGATGATTTCAGCAGAACTTCAACCTCGCTGTGCGGCATACTAGAAGATAATAGCATATGATTTTTGAAAAATCAAGTGTTATTGGAAATAATTTTTATATTTTTGCTATTTTTTTCACCCAGACGATTTTAAGCCGAAAAAACAATAAAATTATCCTTACAGACCAAGCAGCTTCATGGCATTTCCGGAAAATATCGCTTCTCTCTCATCAGATGTAAGCGGCATAGAATTTAATATCGTTACAAAGTTTTTCTGATCTGCCCATGGTGAATCCGTTCCAAATAAAATGCGGTCAGCACCATGACTGCGTACCATTCGGATAAACTGTTCCTGTGGCATGCGGTCCAGTACGACTCCAGTGTCAAAATATACATCCTGTCCTACCAGATATTTTTCGACCTCATCCCACATTACGAGACCTCCCATATGGGCAAGTACAAGATTTTCCGGTCTTACTTCATCAATTACTTTACGTGCCATCTGAGGTGTGCAGTGTACATCATCCGGACATTTTGGATCGGCTCCGGCATGAACAACGGTAATCATCCCCAGTTCGGAGGCACGGTCAATGATCCGTTCATAGCGGATATCGTCAAAATAAGTGTCCTGATAATCCGGATGTAATTTGATCCCTTTTAATCCCATGCTTTTGATATCATGTAAGATGTCTTTGTAATTAGAAGCCTGCGGATGTATTCCGCCAAAGGAAATCACAGGACCTTCCAGGTATCTGGAAGCAAAACGGTTGACAGAATCAATCTGTGATACTTTTGTCACGGCAGGGAGCGCAATAGATATATCCACGCCCGCCTGTTCGCCGGAAGCACGAAGTCCGGTATAAGAACCAGGCGCAAACGGTCTGGAATTTATAATACCAGAAAGATAGTCGAGCGTACGCCCGGCTATCTTGTCTGGAAATATGTGTGTATGAAAATCAATGATCATCTTGTTCTCCACATTCTTTCAATTTATCATAACAATAACCAATAATATCTCTTCTGGTAATAATACCAATAAAATGTTCCTGATCATCAATGACCGGTACAAAATTCTGTTCCATTGCACGGCCGATCAGATCTTCCATGTTCGATTCAGCAGTGACACACTGATAATCGACACGGCGTTTGATCTTCATGATACTGATGGATTCTGCTTCTTTGATATTAAAGATGTTCAGTTCTTTCAGCGACCATAAAAGATCTCCTTCTGTGATAGATCCGATATATTTCCCCTCTTTATTTAATATCGGTACACAGGAGTATTTGTGATATTCCATAATCTCCAAAGCCTGGCGTAATGTGTGATAATCATAGATGTAGGCCAGATCTCTTTTCGGCTTTAGAAAAAACATAATATTCATAGCTAATAAAAGCCTCCCCAATTTTTAATTAATCTAACTGTCCGGCTGACTCTGGTCAGCGGATACAGTTAGTAAACGAATGATTAAATCATTGTATTTACAAAGATATCGTAAATTGCGTTGATTGCAGCATTAAAATCATGACTTCTGACACCAATGATAATATTGAGCTCACTGGATCCCTGGTCGATCATTTTTACGTTAACATTTGCATGTGCAAGTGCTGCGAAGATACGTCCGGAAGTACCGCGTGTAGCACGCATACCTCTTCCTACGACTGCGATCAGAGCAAGATCTGATTCCAGTTCCAGGAAATCCGGCTCTACTGCTCTGTGGATTCCGGCAATGACATCCTGTTCTTTTTCTTCGAACTCATCTCTATGAACAAAGATAGTCATAGTGTCGATTCCAGACGGCATATGTTCAATGGAAATGTGATTGTTCTCAAATACTTCCAGAACCTTGCGGCAGAATCCGACTTCGGAGTTCATCATTGCTTTTTCAATCGTAATAGATGCGAAATCTTTCTTTCCTGCAATACCTGTGATTGTGAAACGAGGTTTTCTGCAGGTATCTTCTACGATGAGTGTTCCCTTATCTTCCGGTGCATTGGTGTTACGGATATTGATCGGGATTCCTTCTTTACGTACCGGGAAAATAGCATCTTCGTGAAGAACGGTTGCTCCCATGTAGGATAACTCACGCAGTTCTCTATATGTAATTACATCGATTGGTTTTGGATTTTTGATGATTCTTGGATCTGCAATCAGGAAACCTGATACATCTGTCCAGTTCTCATACATATCGGCATGTACTGCCTTTGCAACGATTGAACCTGTGATGTCGGATCCACCACGTGAGAAAGTCTGGATGCTTCCATCCGGCTTTGCACCATAGAATCCAGGAATAACGGCACGTTCTGTCTGTTCCAGTCTTGCGGAAAGGATTTCGTGTGTCTTGTCTCCGTTAAAATTACCATTTTCATCAAAAACGATTACTTCTGCAGCATCAATAAATTCATATCCAAGATATGCAGCCATGATGATACCGTTAAGATATTCTCCACGGGAAGCAGCGTAATCCCGGCCAATCTTCTTGCTGAAGTTTGTACGGATTGTTTTAAATTCCTCATCCAGGCTCAGATCCAGATTCAGTCCTCTGATGATACTGTTATATCTTTCTTTGATTGCTTCTAACTGCTCTTCAAAATCTTTCTCAGCATCTTCTCCAAGGATAGCCTGTCCATAACAGCTGTATAACATGTCTGTTACTTTTGTATCATCCGGCGTACGTTTACCAGGTGCGGATGGAATGACATATCTTCTGGATTCCTCTTTTCTGATAATGTTACCTACTTTTTTAAACTGCTCGGCACTTGCAAGCGAACTACCACCAAATTTTACAACTTTTTTCATATTCTTTTCGTATTCCTCCAAACAAGTATTTTCATAAAAATGAATTTTGTCTTTTGTTTATAACAACATAACTGCATTTATCTTACATCATTTTCGCGTTCACTTCAATGCAATAATGTGTTAATATGCAGAAAAATAAGGATTCATTTTTAGAAGTACTGCATAAATATACATACATTAATCAGATTCCGGAAAATATTTTATCTATAATCCTGTCGGAAAACTATCTTCTTACTGTCTGATCACATCAGCAAATTCGGCTTTTGCGACTTTCTGAAGATCTTGAGGTGCAAGACGGATCTGCATACCAAGCTTACCGCCACTGACATGCATATATTCCAGTTCTTTTGCATCCTCCTGGATCACAGTCGGAAACTGTTTTTTCATACCGATGGCTGTACAGCCGCCGCGTACATATCCCGTTACTTTCGTCAGGTCTTTTAAATGCAGCATTTCCAGTGACTTTTCACCGACTACTTTCGCTGCTTTTTTAAAATCAATCTCTGCCTCGATCGGGATTACAAATACATAATGATTCCCGGTCTTCCCGGTTGTAACCAGTGTTTTATAGACAAGCGCATGATCATATCCGAGCTTATCTGCTGTCTGGATACCGTCTGTGAAGTCATCGCATTCATACTCTTCATACGTATAGGACACCCTGGCACGGTCCAGCATACGCATTGCATTTGTCTTTACTTCCTTTTTACTCATATTTTATCACTCCTGTCAGATGGATGGAATTCTAATTTTATAAAATATCTTTTCCGAGGTCTTCCAGAGTAACAAACTCTGTCTGTCCGTCTTTCGCTTCCGGATTCTTAGCATACACATCTATTCTGTGAATATGCACCGGTGTTGTCTCCGGATCTTCACCTGCAAACTTTAAGAATGCTTCCGCTACCAGATCCGGTTTCAGATTCTGCTCACTTCCGGTTGCAAGATACATATAGATACCATCATCCAGCGCAGATATCTTATAGATCATTGGTTTGATATCTACTTCTTTTTCACTACGCTTTGTTTTCTTTAATACAACAATCTCAGGCTGTGCCATGAACGCATCCACTTTCTCTTTCCAGCTTTCTGGAAGTGTACGGATCTCTTCTGCATGCTGGAACGTCTCCGGGAATGTTACTTTATAATCTGCAGCAGCTACGATCGTCATACCACTTGCTTTCTTATCCGATGAAATCTCTCGGAAGCTGATGACTTCAATTCCTTCTACCATCACAGCATTCAGCTGTGCAACTGCTTTTTCAGAAGCAATTGGTTCTGTAATCTCAATATCAAAATATTCTCCGTCACTTGTCACACCGACTCCAAGCGGCTGTGCAAATGACATGATCATATGTGGGCTGTATCCGGTTGTAAATGCGATCGGGATCTCTGCACGCCGGATTGCTTTCTGAAAATAACGCATCACGTCCAGGTGTCCGATGAAACGCATCACCCCATATTTGCGGAATTTAATTCTTATTTTCAACACAGACACCTCCTTTCCATTGTGCAACACCACAGCCGGAACATTTCATACGGCAGTTAGGTGTTACTTCTGCATTCATTGCATGGTTCCATTCTCTCTTAAGGAACTCTTTTGTCACACCGATGTCGATAAAATCCCATGGGAATACTTCATCCAGCGGACGTTCTCTGTGATTATAGAATGCAATATCAATTCCTGTATTTTCAAAGGCCTGCATCCATTTGTCATTATCAAACTGATCACTCCAGGAGTCATACAGACATCCCAGACGGTAAGCTTCTTTGATCACTGCTGCCGTCTTTCTGTCACCTCTTGCGAAGACACCCTCCAGCACAGTAACTTCCGCATCGTGCCAGTTATATTTCAGGCTCTTTCTGTTAAGTTGTTCATTGAACGCATGCTTTACGATTGCAGCTCTTGAAATATATTCTTCATTTGTATACATTCTTGCCCACTGGAACGGGGTAAATGGCTTTGGAATAAAGAACGATGTACTCGTTGTAATCTGACATTTTCCATTACGCTGATCCTTTGGAATCTCGTAATAACGTCTGGCAATTCTGTCTGCAAGTTCCGGAATAGCTCTCATATCTTCTTCCGTCTCTGTCGGAAGTCCAAGCATAAAATAGAGCTTTACCTTATTCCAGCCGCCGTCGAACGCCTGTCCGGCACCTCCAAGAATATCATCCTCTGTAAGTCCTTTATTGATCACATTACGCATACGCTGTGATCCGGCCTCAGGTGCAAATGTCAGGCTGCTCTTTCTGATATCCTGTACCTGTCCCATCACATCCAGTGAAAATGCGTCAATACGAAGGGATGGAAGACTGATGTTGATTCCCTGCGACTTAAAGTTCTCAATTAAGAACATTACAAGCTCTCTTAAGTGACTGTAATCACTGGAACTTAAGGAACTTAAGGAAATCTCTTCATGCCCTGTATTCTTAAGCATTTTATAAGCATATTCTTTTAGTACTTCTATATCTTTCTCACGGGTCGGACGATATAACATTCCCGCCTGACAGAAACGGCATCCACGGATGCAGCCTCTCTGAATCTCAAGTACGACACGGTCCTGTGTTGCCTTGATAAACGGAACGACTGGCTTCTCCGGATATGTTGCACTGCTCATATCCATGACTACCTGCTTTTTAATCTTTTCTTTTGCATGCGGGTTATTCGGACGGAAGCTTTCAATCGTACCGTCTTCTTTATAAGTTACATCATAGAATGCAGGAACATAGATTCCTTCGATCTTTGCTGCCATCTCCAGAAATTCTTTTCTCGTTCCGCCACGCTTCTTATTCTTCTTATAAGCATCCAGAAGCTCATCATAGACTGTCTCGCCTTCTCCCATATAGAACAGGTCGAAGAACTCCGCTAACGGCTCCGGATTATACGTACACGGACCGCCGCCGATTACGATCGGATCTTCGTCCGTTCTTTCCTCTGCTGCCAGTGGGATGCCGCTTAAGTCCAGTACCTGCAGGATATTGGTATAACACATCTCATACTGGATTGTGATTCCAAGGAAATCAAAATCCTTAATCGGATCTTGGGATTCCAGTGCAAATAACGGGATCTTTCTCTCTCTCATAATCTGATCGAGATCCGTCCACGGCGAATAGACACGTTCACACCACACATCTTCGCGCTTATTGAACATATCATAAAGAATCTGGATGCCCAGATGCGACATACCGATCTCATACACGTCCGGGAAGCACATGGCGAACCTTATGGCAACCTTTTTCTTATCCTTCATCACAGAGTTTACTTCGTTGCCAATATAGCGTGCTGGTTTCTCTATTTTTAGTAAAATATCATCAGTTAATGCTAATTTTCTCATGATTTCTCCTTGATTATTGTGAATATTAAACAAAACACGTGCTTGCTAATTTGAATATAAAATTGAAATTTTCTTTAGTTTTTTAATTGTTTTTTTATAATCATTTTTTTGTTTTGATCTTCCAAAATCGGCCTTTTACGACAATTCCTTTTTTGATGTCACTAATTGCTTTTATTTGGTGAGGATTAATTACAATTAATCACATATGATTCGGTTTGGTACTGCGCTTTTAAATTTGGAAGGCTGGCTCAAACAAGTATTTTATTTAGAAATATACGTATCACATTGTAACATGAAGTGATTGTTTTGGTAAATAGTGATTACAATTTTCATGCTTTCAATATAAATTTTAGAAATGTCCGATTTTTGTGAATCTTCTCCAAAGACTCTCCGGACAATTTCACTCGACAGACATATATTATACTATAGACACATATATGAAAGGAAGGTTAAAAATATGGCTCAATTTACGAACCAGGCACAACTCCGTTACGGAAATTCTGTTACTAATTCAAATATTGCCGTCGGTGAGATTCTCGAAGTATTGTCAATCTCGAAAACTGCAGTAAAAAATACCTATCATCCGGGAGGTACCGTCACCTATATTATAAGTATTATTAACTCCGGTACCGCTCCGATTACAGGACTTACACTCACAGATGACCTTGGTGCGTATGCATTTTCTACTACTTCACTGACACCGTTAACGTATCTGGATAACACAGTAAAATACTATACAAACGGAACGTTACAGGCTGCACCTGCTGTAACCGCAGGTCCTCCGCTTGTCTTCTCTGGATTAACTGTTCCTGCAAATGGCAATCTGACACTGGTCTATGAAACAGCTGTAAATCAATACGCTCCTCTCGCCAATGAATCATTCATTACAAATACGGTTACTGCAAGCGGAGACGGCATTACTTCTATCACCGCTAAGGAAACAGTAAATGCAGAAGCCTTGCCGCTCTTAGGTATCACAAAATCTATCAGTCCGGTACCTGTTACTGAAAACGGAAGCCTGACCTACACGTTCCTGATTCAGAATGAAGGAAACGTTCCTGCAAATGAAGCCACGGCCGTAATCGTTACCGATACGTTTAATCCAATACTTTCTAATCTGACTGTCACCTTTAACGGAAGCACATGGACAGAAGGTGAAGACTACACTTATGATAAAACTATCGGTACTTTTGCTACCGGTGCCGGAAAAGTTACTGTTCCTGCAGCAACATTTACCGTCAACGAGACTACCGGTGAATGGAGTTCTAATCCGGGATTCAGCACTCTGACAATTACCGGAACGGTATAACCATAAAGAAATGGCAGAAGAGACCATCCGAATAATGTCAGATGGTCTCTACAACTTTTTCATTCTACATTTCTCCAATATCCATGATCCGTGTCTTCACATCCTGAATAGTCTCTGCCCCTGCCTGAATCTTAATCCCGTCTTCCAGATAGACTGCATCCGTTGTGATCCTGTTTTCAACCAGCAGCTCGTACTTTTCTCATTTCCGATAGATATTCCATCTATTCTGCTTTATTCAGTCCCATGTCCTCACACGCTTTTGTCACAGGAACTTCCACGATCACAGAACTGTCATCAATCTCTACTGAATATGTCTTATGGATCAGGCAGTTCACCGGATCTTCTGTTGCAACAACCACTGCAAGTCTGTGTCCCGGCTCTACGGTATATCTTGTCGCATTGAGATATACGCTGTAATCATGATATTCGCCCTTTTTAAGCTCGATACTGTTCTGTGCTGTCTCCGGCGCATAACCTGCTTCCGGATTACACAGATCTGCAAATGCACGTGTGATCACGCGGTATTTTTTATGTACGGTATTGAATTCTGCCTCATCAAATGCCGGAAGATCTCCGCCATTCATGATTCCGCCTTCTTTTACCGTCGTTACCGGAACGATGTTTCTTTCCGGGTCTACGGTCTGGATACTGTCGAACTCTTCATCGCATACATCACAGAGAAGCACCGCGATCTCTACATCATCCATCTTACCAGATACTTTGGATGCTCCAAGCTGCATGGTCAGGGTATCTACATCGTTTCTGTTTTCCGGATCGAAATCTGTTTCAATATTACCGTCTTTTAATGCTGCCTTTAAGTTCAGGCATACAGTTCCCTGTACAGTCACGGCTTTTTCAAATGGATCTGTCACATAGCGCTGAGCCATATTTGTAGACTTCAGTGCCATCACATCATCGAAGTTTTCTGCACTGACACCGGCTTTTTCCCAGTCTGTATCAATCACTGTCTTACTCTCTTCTTTTGAAGTAAGCTTTATGGTATGCTCTGTTTTCCATGCACTTTCTGTTTCCCATTTTTTCTGGTCATAGTTCGTCTGAGCAAGTACTTCCGGCATCTCTTCGGCACTGTTTTCTACTCCATACAGATAGTGGGAGATCCATTCATTTACGATATCATCATAGAACTTTCCATCGATCAGGATTCCGTAATTCTTATTTGGCATAGTCGGGGTGATATGCGGCCCCTGATGAAGAAGCAGCTTCACTGTCTGCCCTGCCTGTTCGAATGCGGTATGCATCATTTCAAACTGTTTTGTAGATACATTTTCGTCGTTGAATCCATGTACGATCAGTGCGCTGCACTTGATCTGGTCTGCATGCAGACGATAATTTCCGGCTCCCCAAAATTCCGGATTATAATCGAATCCACATTTTAACTGTTGGAGACTCAACTCATGATGGAATGCTGCAATATCATCCAACTGTTTTTCTGACAATGTCTCATCATTATAACGGCTGGAACAGAAATATGCCAGGAAACTATTCAGCATCTCTTTTGGCCAGTAACGCTGTGCACCCTGCATATTCTGCTGTGTATACCAGTCTGCGATACCCGCAACCGGAACGATTGTTTTCAGTCCTTCCACACCTGTGGTTGCAACTGCAAATGGCATGGTTCCGGCATAAGATCTTCCGGTCATGGCAACATTTCCATTGGACCAGTCTGCCTTCGTCTGTATCTTTCCTTCACGGTCTGCATAAGCCACTCTGTCACCATGTAACCATTCCACAACAAACTTAAACGCATCCCGTTCATATTCGGAGCCGACATAGTTAAATCCGTCTGAACCAAGTGCTCCGAATCCTGCACTTACGACCACTGCAAAGCCACGTACCAGATAATAATTAAAATTATCCAGATTCTCATATACCATGCTGTTATTATTTCCTTTATCAGGATAATACCAGTCTGCCGGATCTGCCTTTAACGCAAGATCCATGGCACTGATCGTCCCCTCCGGAATACGTGCAGGCACTTCTTTGTCAAGATCTGCAAAGTCAAATTTGCGGTATTCTTTGCTTTCTACTTCTTTCATATGATCGTATCCGTCTGCCTGAACCCCTGCACAGTACGGACGTGCTTCATATAATGTTGCCGCCTTATAACTGCCTTCTACAGCACTTCTCGGAACCTGAATAAATGCTTTGACGAGATCTCTTTTTCCATCACCGTCCATGTCGTAGTCAGATTCCACATATACGCAGTATCTTACGATACTTGATGTGGCAGGATCATAGTTTTCTCCTGTCTTTCCGTCCGTGAATTTGAAAACAGGCTGTGCCAGTCCATTTTCAAATACAGGTACTTTACTGTAATTTTTTTCTCCCATTGTAAAAACCTCTCTGATTTAATATTTTACATGAGAGATATTATACCATGCATTTCGAAACCAGGCAATTTTTCTTTCTGTAATAGATTCAAAATCGTATCATACACTTCCGGATTATCCTTGATCACAATCGCCAGTTTCTCTTTTGCCTGATTCAACTGGTGAAAAAGAATCCTTATATCTGATTTCCTGTCTCTACACATTGTTGTACAAGTTGTCTCATAAGTATCTTCACAAATCTTTCTCGTACGGAGATAACTGTCCTCATCATAATAATACCGTTCATCCATCACGACCGCCAGGCGGTTCACATCCCTCTCATCTGAATTCATAAGATAGCCCTGTCTCATATAGCCTTGTAACAAATATGCTGCTTCTGTATCATCATTCGCATACACTACTTCAATATTTGGATAACCATTCTTCCCTTTCCTACGTGACAAATCCATCATATTCTGGATAAAGGAAGATAGCTCTGCATTTGTACGGATACGATTTGTCAGATGAAAGCTCTGCACATCCGGCAGACCGGCAAGCCGCTGCGGTATTTCACGATCCAGTTCTTCAGGCGAGATCATATCTTCCGTATCACTGGAGAAGATTACCGGGATTTGTTTTTTACGCTCTTCTAATATCTTTAATTGTTCCATGGAAAGCAGATGTGCTTCATCCACCAGAATAGCACTGTATGATTCTAAAAATTTATCAGATGGTTCTTCCGTACACACATTTTTGGTTATCGTCTGCTTAACTGTCTGAAGTGATAACTGACCGGCAGACAGAAATTCTATCCGGCGCAGACGTTTATGCAAAAGTCTCCAGTCATTCCCTGATTCCCCGCAATGAATCATGCAAACCCTCTGACGCACTGACAATTTCATTGCCAGATCATACAGAAGCAACGTCTTTCCTGTCCCCGGAAGTCCGCTGAACCAGTAATAGCCGGAATGTTTTGTCCGGATTTCTTTCAGAATCTGTCGTTCAATATCTCTTTGCTGTGCCGTCAGAAAATATTCTTTCTGTAAAAAGCGTTCCGGCTCTCTGAGTGGTGAGATCAGATAGAGTTCTACACGGAACAATGCTTCGATATTCCCGTCATAATCCAGACTTTCTCTTTTCAAAAGTCTACATAATTCATCCCAATCTGCTTCTGCTATATGATCATGATTCGTCAGTCTTACCAGACGGTTCTGACTGCTGATATAAGTATACGAATGAATCGTTCTTCCAAGCACCGACAGATAATAGCGGTTCTGCAAAAGCTGTCTGCGAATGGCCTCATCCGATACCACACCGCTTTTTAATTCAATATTAATAATCTGATCTTCCTTGATCTGCAGAAGATCAAATTCTTTTCCCAGTCTCGGAATCTGAAACGAATAAAAGAAACGAAGTGCATATACATCCTCCATGCAGGTTTCCAATTCGGCTGTCAGTGCTTTCATACTTTCCAGTTCCCATTCCCGTATTTTCAGAAAATGGTCTCTTCCCGATAACTGACGTTCCAGTTTTTGCAGCTGTTCGATATTTTGATTTCTTGTGATCGTATAAATGGATATGGATTTCATTTTTTAATCTTTAACCCTCTCAGATACTCTTTCTGCTCTGGCGTGATCCGGTAGCTTTCGATGCATTTCTGAATCGTCTTATTATGCGTCCAGACATCTAATTTTTGTTCCTCGATAAATGGTAATATCTTTTCATACTGCTTTGCGAGTGCCGTCGCAAAATACCATGCACGCATCATATTTACATAATATTCTTCCGAACGGATCTGTGCTACTTTTTCCGGATATTCCATTCGAAATGCATCTTCCAGATAATACCGCATCAGCATATTAACACCGAACCGGATGGTATATGTATGGTCAGATTCCATCCACCGGTATATTTCATCTATGAAGGTGTCCAGATGTTTCTTCACTACCTTAACCGCAAGCATATCACAGGTCGCCCAGTTATCGATATATGGGAGGAAACGGTCTATTTCCTTCAGACAAATATCATAGTCTTTGATCTGTTCGATTAAAAGTCCGTGCAGGTTATTTTCTTCATAGTACTGATGCGGCAATATCTTCAGATATTCTTTTGCTTCTTCTGTCTTTCCATAATTCTTCGCAAATATACGAAGTGCCGGTGTCCGAACGCCGATGATCTTTTCTTTGTTGACTGTCGGCATTAGTTTTGCGTGAAAATCACGGTATTTTAAGTCTTGCAGCTCAAAGAGCCGGGTTTGTACGTTGGTTATAATTGTAGTTTTTCTCATGAATTTTCCTCTGGTAATTTCTATATTATCTCCATTCTCATATCTGAATCAGATTTCCAGTAATTCTTCACTTTTGCATCCCAGAATTTTCGCAAGTTTCAGTACGTCGATAGCTCTGGTATGGTTGATATCCCGTTGTCTCTGTTCGAAAAGCTGAATCTGTCTGAGTGGTACATTCGATAATTCTGCCAGTTCTCTCTGAGATAACCCGGAAATTAATCTTATTCTTTTCAGATTGGTTTCTGTATAAAAGGCCTCCCATCGTTCATTTATCTCATCGACAAACTTTTGAATATCCATTTCATGATAGACATCATACATATTTAAGAGTTCCTGTACAGACACTACTTTGTATATCTTTATAAACGTTCTTCCTGTATACCACTGATAATATGCCAGTGCCCAGCCTGCCCAGTATTCTGGTGACTTATCCAGATACATTTCATCCTCTAATTCCTGCATCTCTATTCCTGCAGAATGTATAATCTCTTTTACAATCTCACATCCGGTCTTCCCGGCAACGTATGTCGGATTGCCATCCTGAAATTGTGAAGAAACATCGGACACAAGAAACATCTGATAAAATGAATCCGGATCAAATGCATACGTATTAACTGCATAATCAAGCATATCTCCTAATATTCTCTGTGCTGATACCAGATAATCTTCAGAATAAGCGTGGATCATCATTTTTCATTTCCTCCCTCATGATATCCAGAATAAATAGTTCCCGAATATCTGCTTTCTGACTGCGCCGGAGCCGATATTCTTTTCTCGCTTCTCTTTCCCGTTCTTTTTTTCTTGCATAATATATTCCAGCATCCACCAGTTCATGCCCCAGATATTTTATCTGTTCAAATGCTTTTGGACTTTTGAGCACAATCTGTTCTCCCAGCTTACCAAGCCTCATTGCTTCTGCAAGCTTTTGCATCGATATAACACCTGCAACAAAATCCTGTGCAAAAGCAAAATATGAATCATCCGCCCGGTATCCTATGATCACATCATATTCTGAAATATCCGGCAAAAAATTATCTTTCAAGTATTTTTTTGCCTCTTCTGCAATACTTCCCCTCTGCCAGTATGTCCGGTTATCTGCAAGTAATGCCAGCCAGTTCAGAATATTGTACTCTGAACTGTTCAAATTTAATATGTTCAACTCAGATAATTCTAATTCATAACAATTAACATATCCATTTGTCTGCTTTGCACACGCCCATTCTCTGGCAAGTTCTATCTCTTCTGTACAGTAAAATCCTTTTCCATAATCATTATTTCTTGCACCTTTTCCATATTGTGGCATTGTAATGATATTTTGCGAACCATGGTATAATGTTTTTTTCAATATGATCACTCCACGTTTTTCTTTTATTATATCGCTGTGGAGATACATGCACAAGAATTATTTTCTATTTAGTTGATTAACGGAGTTGGCCTCTCGGTCCTTGAAGAACACAGTATAGGACACTTCTTGTTCAGGTTCCATGAGGAAGAAACACTAAGAGCGTGGAAATTTACTAAGAACAAACTCAAATTACGAGAACTCACCCCGTTCGGGGTTCAGACAACTCGTAATTTGAGTTTAACGTAAATTTTCACGCTCTAAGTATTTCTAACTTCATTCCACATTCACTAGAAGTGTCCTATACGGTGTTCTTCAAGTCGTGACTGGCGGCGGAAGTTAATCAATTTACTTTCCTCTTCTTCCTAGCCGAACACACCCGCACAAGAAACACAAAAACACCTCCAACAACAATCATCGCCCAAAGCGACATCTGTTCCGCCATCGGTAATGTTCCCCATTCATCTTTACGTAAAAAGAACCCTAACATAATGCTCAGGAAATAAAGTACTGAAAATATACCTTCTATCCACGGATTTGAATATCGCAGATTCCTTTCCGGAATCTTTTTATCCAGATAATATACTGCAAAGACAAGCGCACACCATACACCTGCACATATAACATTCACTCGCATTACTCCATGTGCAAAAAGCGGAATCTGTAATACTGCAACCGCAGCTATCTGTAATATGTATATGATCATCTGGATTTTATACAATAATGGTTCATCCAACGAAGCTATCCAGGCTTTTTCTGTCTCTTCCTGATATTTTTCCGGTTCAATTCTTTTTCCAAGCATAAATTCACTAACACTGATATCCAATATCTGACACAACGGCTCAATCAGACTGATGTCCGGAAATGATTTTCCATTCTCCCATTTTGACACAGCTCTGTCTGTCACGCCCAGTTCTTCTCCCAGCTGCTTCTGTGTCAGATTCTTTTCCTTCCTGCATGTCGATATAAACCTTCCAAGTTCTAATGGTTCAACCATATGCGTCACCTCCTGTCGGCTTTATTATGCCATATTTCACTCAGAAAAGCACTCCACTTATGGTTGAACACACTAAATCTCCTCTAAATACTGCCAAATATCATGGAATTACATTCCATATCACTGGATCGGCATACTTGGATTTATCCAGAAAACGTTCACCGCATTTTCATCTACCGGATCATCTTCTTTTGCCAATGATTCTTTCACAAATTTTTCGACTCTTGCCGGTGCTTTCTTAACCTCATCATTTTCCTGCCACAGGATTTTTTTCTCCCCCGGACTTCCAATATAGTCAAATTCCGATATCTTTGTTCCATTTTCTGCGACAATCTGTCCATCTTCAAATGGAATGACATATGCTACCTCTTTGAATGTAATATACATCAGTTTTTTAAACGGATTTAAACTGGAATCCATAGATATTTCATATGCAACAGTATTCTTTGGTTCGCGTACAGCTTCAACCGCATCTTTACCTGCCACCGTATTCGTATCTGTGTCCATATCTGTCTGAGGATAAGACAGTCCTGTGATTCTTCGTTTACTCTGTACATGTATATACAGTCTGCCATCCTTTAACTGGTACACTTCTTCTGCCTTTATATCCTCTGCCGCGATTTTTGACAAATGATAAGACTGAAAGGCATCCGAATATAGAGCCACGGTCAGCATCATACATATCAGGAAAGCAACTCCGCACGCCATAACGATCCTTCTGTTTAATTTTCTTGAGACTTTTTCCGAAAACTCCCGGAATCCTTTCCACTCCTCGTCTGTGCTTTCTATTCTATCTGTTTCTATCGGAATCTCACCTTCCATTTTTTTCAGATATTTCCTGCACGATTCACATTCTTTTATATGTTCTTCTATTGCAGTTCTGCTTTTTTCACTGCATATATCATCCTGATATAATGGCAGCAGATCTCTAATGATCTCACATGGAATCTTTACCATTATGTACTCCTCCTTTCCAGAATCTCCTGAATCTTCACACGGGCCCTGTGATAGGTAACTCTCGCCCATGTCTCCTGTTTTCCAAATATCTGTGCAATCTCTTTATAATTTAATTCGCCAAGTACCTTTAGTGTAAATACCTCTTTATAAGGTTCGTCCAGATAATGAAGGATCTGATAAACCGTCATGGCTTCGTCCTTCCGAATCATACGTTGTTCGGGTCCTTCCGTTTTTCCGTCTCCATATGCCTGTTCTGTCAGTTCCTGATCCGTACAGTGTTTTTTTCTGGTATAAGAAATGTATTCATTCCTGGCGATCTGACACAGCCAGGATTTGATACTGCATTTTCCCTGAAAATGCTTTACTCCTTTTAGTGCTTTGAAAAATGTCTCCTGTGTGATCTCCTCTGCAATATGCGGATCCTTACTCATTGCGAGGACGAAATAATACACATCCTGAAAATAGGTTTTATAAATCTCTTCCAACTCAAGCTTCAAGTACCTGTCACCTCCCTTCTGTTATCTATTAGACGCATGAACTCATATTTTGTTACAAGATTTTCAAAAAACTCCCTGAAGCTATAAACCTCAGGGAGCCTTCTGTAATATGTTCTTACACTCATATTATATTTTTATGTAGCTTTAATCTGCAGTAATCGTCATCGTCCTGTGAATCTTCTTCCTTACAAACCAGAAGCAGATCACCTGCATAATAATTGTCGCGATCCAGGATACCGGATAAGACAGGAATAAAAAGGTCAGTGATCTGTGCGACGGGAACAGTCCATAGATCCAGATGATCCGGACTCCGACCGTACCAATAATAGAAAGGATCATCGGTACTGTGGAATATCCCATTCCTCTCAGTGCTCCAGGGAACAGATCCATCAGTCCGCACAGGAAATACGTAACAGTTGTATAGGAGAATATCTCCATACCGTATTGGATAACATCTGCCTGATCACTATAAATGTGCAGAAGCTCCGGTCCGAATACATACACACTGCTTCCGAGAATCAGTGTTACCACAACCGAAAGGATCATACAGTCGATCAGAACCCTGTCCATACGTTTTAATTTCTTCACTCCGTAGTTCTGGCTTGTGAAGCTCATACAGGCCTGCGTGAAGGAGTTCACCGACACATATAAGAATCCGAAAATATTATTCGACGCCGTATATCCTGCCATTGCGATCGATCCAAAAGAATTGACCGATGACTGCAGCATCGCATTTGAAATATTGATTACCGTACTCTGGATTCCCGCCGGAACCCCAACTTCGAAGATCTGCTTCAGATACACGGATCTGATCCGGAGCTTTGCAAGGTGAAGCTGATAACTGCTCTCTGTGTGATGCAGGCAGCGCAGTACAAGAATACAGGATACCAGCTGAGAGATCACAGTTGCGATCCCAACACCTGCTACATCCAGATGGAATACAATGACCAGGAACAGATTCAATACTGCATTGATCACTCCGGATACG
The DNA here is from genome assembly GCF_977044405.1 of Dorea sp. Classification (NCBI taxonomy): domain Bacteria; kingdom Bacillati; phylum Bacillota; class Clostridia; order Lachnospirales; family Lachnospiraceae; genus Dorea; species Dorea sp. The sequence goes on along the minus strand of NZ_CDRRQK010000007.1, from coordinate 32,638 downwards.
ATCAGGAAGATCAACGGACGTTTGGTATCACCCACGGCCCTTAATATGGCTGCTCCATAGTTATACATCATAAAAAATGGCATACCGCAGAAATAGATCCGCATGTAAAGCGTAGACTTACCGATCACATCCTCCGGCGTCCCCATAATTTCCAACGCGCCTCTGGCAAAGACCACTCCGGTCACCGCCATCACCACTCCGCTTACCAGAGCAAGTGCAATAGCCGTATGTACCGTCTCCGACATTTCTTTTGTTTTTCCGGCCGCATAATATCTCGCTGCAAGTACATTTGCTCCCAATGAGATTCCGATGAAAAGATTGGTAAACACATTGATCAGTGCCGTTGTCGAACCCACCGCTGCGAGCGCCTGACTTCCGCTGAAACGTCCCACTACCACGATATCCACCGCATTGAACATCAGCTGTAAGATTCCTGACAGCATCAGTGGTATGGAAAATGAAATCAATTTGTCCATGATGGTTCCATTGCACATATCAATCTCATATTTATTTTTCTTCAAAACAACTCTCTCCTTTTATAGTAATATCTTCAATTAAAGCATAAAACCGTAATTTTTATTGTAGCATAGATTTATCGTTTGTGAACATTTAATTATTAATTCGTTTTATATGTGTAAAGACATTTTCCTTGACAGAACATCAAAAACAACATATAATCACTTAGCTTATATGTTTTCATTTACATTCATTGTAAACATCCATATCAGTAAATATAAAAAAGGAGAATACGTATGAATATTCAGCTCTCAGAGCATTTTACCTATAAAAAATTACTTCGTTTTATCCTGCCCTCCATTATTATGATGGTATTTACTTCCATCTACAGTGTAGTGGACGGCATCTTTGTATCGAACTTTGTGGGAAAATCAGCATTTGCTTCCGTGAATCTTATTATGCCTTACCTGATGGGAATCAGTGCACTCGGATTTATGATCGGTACCGGAGGAAGTGCCTTTGTATCAAAAACCCTTGGTGAAGGAAAGAAAGAACTGGCAAATCAGTATTTTTCGATGCTGGTTACGATTGCCGCTATCGGAGGATTTGTGTTATCTGTTCTCAGTTTTATATTTATGAGGCGGATTGTCATGGCATTTGGTGCCGCCGGTGATCTGATTGATTATTGTACCCTTTACGGACGGATCTCCTGCATATCCCTGACCGCCTTCATGCTACAGAATGTCTTCCAGAGTTTCTTTGTGGCTGCCGGAAAACCCCAGCTTGGACTGAAGGTCATTGTGGCTGCCGGTTGTACAAACATTGTTCTCGATGCCCTGTTCATCGGTGTATTACACTTTGGAATTGCAGGCGCCGCGTTCGCAACCATGACCAGTGAATTTATCGGCGGTCTGCTCCCGGTGGTATATTTCTTCCGTAAGAACGACAGCCTCCTTCACTTTGTAAAGCCGGTATTCGACAGACGTGTGTTTTTTAAGACCTGCACCAATGGTTCCTCGGAACTCATGACTAACTTGTCCATGTCCTTAGTCAATGCATTATACAATCTCCAGCTCATGAAGATTGCAGGAGAAAATGGTGTTGCTGCTTATGGTGCAGTTATGTACGTCAATTTTATCTTTGTTGCCACCTTTTTAGGCTATGCGATTGGCTGTGCCCCGGTTATCAGCTATCATTATGGTGCCGGAAATCACGCAGAGCTTAAAAATCTGTATAAAAAAAGTATGTCAATCATACTGGTCTGGGGCGTGATCCTGTTCGGTGCCGCACAGTTACTGGCACCTGTTCTGTCTAAGATATTTGTCGGTTACAATGCCGGTCTGTACGCTATGACACTGCAAGGCTTCCGTGTATATGCCATTGCATTCCTGATCATTGGTATTAATATCTTTGGATCATCGTTCTTTACCGCGTTAAATAACGGTCTGATATCGGCTGTCATCTCGTTCCTTAGAACATTAGTGTTCCAGGTTATCATGGTGCTGACGCTCCCAATCTGGTTCGGGATCAACGGTATCTGGAGTGCGATCAGTGTTGCGGAGGCGCTGACACTTATCATGACCATTACATTTTTCATCCGCCAGAAAGACAGGTATCATTATCTGTAAAGTGATTCTTTTAAATAGATAGTGATACAAAAATTTGCCACTTGCAGCCAGGAACTTCTATTGTATATTTTGATATATACGAGAGGCTGGTTCATATTTTGTATACTGGGAACTTTCTACGTTGCAGCTTCTCTTGCATGCTCAGGTATCAAAAAACGTATCTCAGAAATGCCCTCTCTGCTTGAAAGGGAAGCATTTCTAAGATACGTTTTTATTTGTTGGAAATATATTTGAGAAAATAAATATTTTCTCTTGCATACTTTAGTATTCCGTTATTTTATACTAATTCTCTTCCGCATAGAATACACTCTTATCCAATGCTTTGTTCTGGTGTGCAACAATCGTTGTACATACAGCATCACCTGTGATATTAACGGCAGTTCTTGTCATATCCAGGATACGGTCGATACCCATGATCAGACCAATTGCCTCAACCGGAAGTCCGACAGAATTGAATACCATTGTCAGTGTTACCAGACCTACACTTGGCACACCGGCCGTACCGATGGATGCAAGTGTTGCAGTTCCGATTACAGTAATATAATCTGTCATACTTAAGTGGATTCCGAATGCCTGTGCGGCAAATACAACGGCTACCCCCTGCATGATCGAAGTACCATCCATATTGATGGTCGCTCCAAGAGGAATGGTGAAGGATGATATCTTCTTAGATACACCCACCTTCTTGGACAGGGTATCAATTGACAGCGGAATCGTTGCATTTGATGTTGCTGTTGAGAATGCGAAGGCCATAACCGGGAAGAACTTCTTGATAAATTTCATAGGATTCAATCCGGTAAATATTTTCAGTAATATCTGATATACACCGAAACACTGGATTGCCAGTGCGATCAATACACCGATCATATATTTTGCCAGCGGTACAAATGCACTGAATCCGATATTTGCAAATGTGCGGCTGATCAGGCAGAAGACACCAATTGGCGCAAGTGCCATGATCATCATCGTCATTTCCATCATAATATCGTTAAACTGGCTGAAGAAGTTCGCAACTGTCTCTGCACGTTCTCCTAATTTTGCAAGGATCACACCGATGATCAATGCAAATACGATGATCTGCAGCATCTCTCCGCTTGCAAGAGAATTAATCGGGTTATCCGGGATAATATTTAACAGTGTATCTGTCAGCGAAGTCGCCTTCATAGTTTCTACGGATGCTGCATTGGTCTTGATCGTGCTCATGTCCAGTCCCACACCCGGATTGATCAGGTTTCCGACAGACAATGCTACGGTAACCGCAAGTGCTGTTGTTGCCAGATAAAAGATCAGTGTTCTTGCACCGACTGTACCAAGCTTCTTCGTATCTCCGATCGACATACTTCCGCACACGAGCGAGCAGAATACCAGTGGTACAACCAACATCTTCATCAGTTTGATAAAGCCCTGGCCGACCACATACAGTACGCCTTCTACGATAATGTCATCTTTGATATGTCCACTTGGAACCACATAACATAAAACGATTCCAAATACCGCTCCTGCGAGCAATGCAATAAAAATCTTCGTTGTAAGTCCTATTTTCTTCTTTTCCTTCTTCTGTGTCTCTCCCATATTAGCCCTCCGTTCTTTCATTCATATATTCTCTCAGTGAAGTCTTCCATTCCGGCATATCATATACATTAATGATGCGGAGAATGAAGTTATCCAGTACCGCATAGGCCGGTCTTGCGGAAGAAAGATCTGACTCACTTGTCATAACCGGACGCAGATTGATCTGTTTTCCTGCAAGCTTTAAGATTTCCTGTGCAAATTCATAACGGTTACATACTCCCTGGCAGGTTGCATGATAAGTTCCGTATTCATTGGTCTGGATCAGATACAGAATGATGCGTGCCAGATCCTTTGCACTTGTCGGTGAACCAAACTGATCTGAAGCGACCAGAAGCTCATCTTTGGTATCTGCTACATGTAACACTCTGTTGACAAAGTTATTACCATTTCCATATACCCAGTTACTCCGAAGAATAAAGTGCTTATGGGTAAATTCCTTTACATAATTTTCGCCTGCACGTTTGGAACGTCCGTATACGGTCTTTGGATTCGTATCATCAAATTCTGTATATGGGGTATGTCTGATTCCGTCAAATACATCATCCGTAGAGATCTGTACCATCTTGGCACCTGTTTTTCTTGCTACAATGCTTAAGTTTCTTGCACCAAGTGCATTTACACGGTATGCTAGTTCTGGTTCTTTTTCACACAGATCGGTATCTGTAACAGCCGCACAGTTAATGATGACATCAGGACGGTTGATGACTCCAAAGTTCAGAACCTCATCGGTATTCGTGATATCCAGTTCATCTTTATCTGTGTTGAATACTTCCATCTCTAATGGGTCCAGTACTTCATTAATAGCAGTTCCTATCTGACCGGATGCGCCAACAATCCATAATTTTAACATATGTATTCCTCCTCAATATAAGACGACCGTTAGTTTCAATTTTTAACCAACGGTCTCAAATTTACTCCACTATGGTAATTTTTTCCATACATCGGTAATGTCAGTGTTTTGACTGACTTCCTGTATGACTTTCGCACAGCTTACATGCAGGATATCTTTCCCCTCGTTCTGCATAAAGACAAATACTGCAAATAAAATCATACAGATAAATGTACGTAATCCGAAACTTCCTTGTTCCGTTTTTTCTGTTTTATACAGTTCACCATACCATGAACTGTATCTTGGATGTACTGCAGGAAGCTCTGTTTCCTGATACATATACCGTGTCTGTTCCAGAAGTTCTTTCCTTCTTTGCGCTGCTTCATTCACATGCACTCACCTCAGAACTATTATATGAATGAAAAGCTTCTGTCATGCGAAAAGAACAGGTATATCAGAAACGGTCTGCAAATGATATCTTTCGATAACAATTAGCGGTCAGCCAACTCTTTTACAATGTCTTCCCATGTCAGTCCTTTTTCCACCATCAGCACCATCGCATGATACAGAAAATCAGCCAGTTCATATTTGACTTCTTCTGGATTTGGATTCTTTGCTGCAATGACAACTTCTGTTGCTTCCTCACCAATTTTCTTAAGAATCTTATCGATTCCTTTATCGAAAAGATAATTCGTATACGAACCTTCTTTTGGATTTTCCTTACGGTCTGCAATGGTAGCATACACAGATTCAAAAATTCTGAGAGGATTTGATTCATCGTAGTCCATTCCAACCAGCGGCTGGAAGAAACATGTCGGATTACCGGTATGGCAGGCTGCACCTATCTGGTCTACTTTTGCAAGCAGTGTGTCCAGATCACAGTCGATCGTCAGTGATTTTACATACTGGAAGTGACCGCTGGTCTCTCCTTTTACCCATAATTTCTGACGGCTTCTGCTAAAATAAGTCATCTTTCCGGTTTTGATCGTTTCGTAAAACGATTCTTCGTTCATATAAGCCAGCATCAGGATTTCCTGTGTCTTATAATGCTGTACGATAACCGGGATAAGTCCCTGATCATTGGTTTTAAACTGTGAAAATTCCATCATACTTTCAAAAGAAGTCATCTTAATATCTTCCCCGGCGCATTTATCTTTAAATGCAACAAAATCCATATCTGTCCTGCTTACATATTTACCGGATAATCCCCGTACGCCCGGACACTTTAATATTTTAAATAATTCTGATTCCTCTTCTGTATCTGTGATGATCACACATGGTACATCTGTAACATTCATAATCGAGTTGAGATCCAGTCTGTGCATGAAGATAATCTCACTGCTATAATCCTGGATCAGATGCTGATGTTTGAACAATGCATCAAAATCATACAAAGATACAGCGATTTTTTCTTTTCCAAACCGTTTTGCAGCATCTTCAATGAGTTTTACACTGTCTGGCTTAGAAAAGTTAAGCATGGCACGCTTGGCACCTGCGTACAGGATTTTTTTGATGTCTTCCTGTCTTTTAATATTTCCACCTGCAATCATCGGGATCCGGATTACCCGGTTCATCCGTTTCATGAGATTGATTGCTTCGTCGTGTTCTTCATCAGAAACTGACAGATCCAGTACGATCAATTCATCAGCTCCGTGGTCGCTGTAATATTTTGCAAGTCCGATCACGTCGTCCGATACAACGGTGTCATCACCAAACCATTTTACAGCTTTTCCCTCTTTGATGAAGATACATGGTATTAATCTTTTATAGCTCATAGTCTGTCCGTGTCTCCTTTTAGAGGCTTCCCTTTGTAGTCCATGCCTCTTTTATTCTTGGCTCTTCCATGGTTGCCATATCTAGCGCTTTTCCAAATGCTTTAAAAAGAGCCTCTGCTTTATGGTGGTCATTTATGCCATCGAGAATCTTCAGATGAATATTCATCATCGCACTGTAAGAAACAGCATAGAAAAATTCCCGTACCATCTCGGTATCCATACCGCCCATCTTATCTGAAGTAAACTCCGCATTATAATTAAGATAAGGTCTTCCGGAGAGATCTACGGCACAAAGTGCCAGAGTCTCGTCCATTGGGAGTATAAAATGTCCATACCGTTTGATACCGGCCTTATCCCCGATTGCTTCTAAGATTGCCTGTCCAAGTACGATTCCGGTGTCTTCGATTGTATGATGACTGTCAACTTCCAGATCTCCTTTTGCATGAACGGACAGATCAAACAGCCCGTGTCTTGCAAAACCATTTAACATATGATCAAAGAAACCAATACCAGTATCAATCTCTGCCTTTCCTGTTCCGTCCAGGTTCAGAGTTATTGTAATGTCTGTCTCCTTGGTGGTTCTTGTTCTGGTGACTGTTCTGTTCATAGCTCCTCGCCTCCCTGTAGTTATTTTTAAGTGCTCCCGGCGTTTGCCGGGATTTTTACTCTAATCTTCGTTTTCAAAACGTACTTTGATAGAGTTGGCATGTGCCGTCAGCTGCTCTGCTTTTGCAAATGCTTCTATGTCTTTATGGATTTCCCTGAGTGCTTCTTCGGAATATCCGATGATACTTGATTTTTTAATGAAATCATCTACGGATAATGGTGAGAAGAATTTTGCAGTTCCATTTGTCGGAAGTACGTGGTTTGGTCCGGCAAAGTAATCTCCCAGAGGCTCACTTGCATATTCTCCGATAAAGATTGCTCCTGCATTTCTTACTTTTGTCATCACATTGTATGGATTCTTAGTCTGAATCTCAAGATGTTCGGATGCAATCTCGTTTGCAATATCAATCACTTCATCCATGGTATCTGCCACAAGGATATATCCATAATTATCCAGGGATTTCTGAATGATCTCACTTCTTGAAAGCTCTTTTAAGAAACCATCCACTTCATCAGATACCTTTTTAGCAAGTTCTTCTGATGTTGTAACTAAAATTGCAGATGCAAGTTCATCATGTTCTGCCTGGGATAAGAGATCTGCTGCAACAAATCTTGGATTCGCTGTCTCATCGGCAATTACAAGGATCTCACTTGGTCCGGCAATGGCGTCAATACTTACGTGTCCGTATACGGCCTTTTTTGCAAGCGCAACATAGATATTTCCAGGTCCTACGATCTTATCTACTTTTGGAATGCTCTCTGTTCCATAAGCAAGTGCTGCGATTGCCTGTGCACCACCTACTTTATAGATGACATCTGCACCGGCTTCATGGGCTGCAACAAGTGTATTCGCTGTTACTTTCCCGTCCTTTCCAGGAGGTGTTACCATAACAATTTCATCTACACCGGCCACTTTAGCAGGTACGATATTCATAAGTACAGAGGATGGATATACGGCTTTTCCGCCCGGTACATATACACCGACTCTGTGAAGTGGTGTAACTTTCTGACCCAGAATGGTTCCATTCGGTTTGCTGTCAAACCAGCTATACTGTCTCTGTTTCTCATGATAAGTACGGATGTTTTTCAAAGCTTTACGGATAATCTCTACAAGCTCAGGATCTACTTCTTTATATGCTTCTTCAATCTCAGCTTCTGTTACTTTTAGATTTTCGGCATTGATATCTGCGTGATCGAATTTTTTTGTATATTCAAAGACTGCTTCGTCTTTTCCGGCTTTTACATGATCCAGAATCTCCTGTACCCCCTGCTCGTACTGTCCGTAATTATTCGGACTTCTCTTCAGAAGATCTTCCAGAAGATTTTCTTTTGCATCTTTTGTTAAACGCTGTATTCTCATATAATGTCGCCATCCTCTCATATTTGTCTATTTCTTATTTGTTAATCTGTTCACGGAGTCGTGTAAGAAGATCTTTGATTCTTGCACTTTCCATACGCATGCTGACTGGATTTACGATCATTCTTGCAGAGAGAGGACAAACCTCTTCTAACACTTCCAGACCGTTTTCACGAAGGGTAGATCCTGTTTCTACAATATCAACAATCACTTCGGAAAGTCCTACGATCGGCGCCAGCTCGATAGATCCGTTTAGTTTAATGATTTCTACCGTCTGATGCTTGGTATTATAAAAATAATCTTTCGCAATATTTGGATATTTTGTTGCTACACGGATCAGTTCGTGATGCTGTAGAAGCGGTGCCGCATCTTTATATCCGCATACACACATTTTACATTTTCCATATCCAAGATCAAGTACTTCATGTACTTTACGTCCTTCTTCCAGGATGGTATCTTTTCCAACAACCCCGATATCAGCTGCACCGTATTCTACATAAGTCGGTACATCCGGTCCTTTTGCGAGGAAGAAACGAAGTTTTAATTCTTCATTCGTAAAGATCAGTTTCCGGGAATCTTTATCTTTCATCTCTTCACAGGTGATTCCGATTTTTTCAAATAATTCTAATGTCTGTTTTGCCAGACGGCCTTTGCCAAGGGCAAATGTCAGGTATCTCATAATGTCTAACTCCTATCTGCACTATTCACGACTTTCTACGACTCTCTTCTCTCCGGTAGCCAGATTCACCATTGTTACATCTCCGGATTCTTCTATATAGACCAGATTGCCTGCATAAAAGTCATTGCCGTAACGGATATAATCTTCCAGTGTACATACCGGATTTTTCTTAAGCAATTCAGCATTTTTTGATTTTCTGCGGAAATCTTTCGCAAGTCTGATTGCTTCAATCTGTCTTCCGTCAGCATATACAATGATTGTATTCTTTCTAGGATATACAATACGGATTTTCTGACGTGTCAGTGCATTTACAAGTTCGTCGATTACGATTGCAAAACCGATAGATGGTGATTTCTTTCCGAATTTTTCAATCAGATGATCATAACGTCCACCCTTTACTACCGCATCTCCTGTTCCATATGTATAGCCTCTGAAAACAATACCTGTATAGTAACCGTAGGTTCCTGTCATGCTAAAATCAAATGTCACGAATTTTTCAACGCCATATTGACGCAGTGTCGCATAGATTCTCTCCAGACGTCTGATTGCCATGACTCCTTTGGAATTTGGTGCAAGATTTTCAGCTTTTTCCAGAATCTCAACACCACCGATCAGTTCATTTAATGCGCCAAATGCCTCTTTTGCACTTCTCTTTGCCTGAATGTTATCCAGAAATTCTTCTACACCGAAGTAGTTGCGGTTTCCAATCAGTTCACGGACTCTTTCCTCTGCTTCTTCATCCAGATTAGCATCTTCAATGATGCTCTGGAAAAAGTCTACGTTACCTACACAGAGCTGGAATTCTTTCAGTCCGATCGTCAGCATGGATTCGATCACGAGTGCTAACATCTCTGCGTCTGCTTCAACAGAATCATCTCCTACAAGCTCGGCTCCCATCTGGGTTGTTTCACGAAGTCTTCCCTGATAATTTGAATGATTGACGAATGTATTACCTGTATAGCAAAGACGGATCGGAAGATGCTCGTCTTTGAATAATGTTGCAGATGCTCTTGCAATAGATGGTGTGATATCTGGTCTTAATACAAGTGTATTTCCATCTTTGTCAAAGAATTTATAAAGATCATTTGACGGTGTTGTTCCGATTTCCTCACGGAACACATCAAAATATTCAATCGTTGGAGTCTGGATGTCGTGATATCCATATAAATGAAATACTTTCTTAAGTCTTTCTTCTAACGCAAGTTTTTTACCACATTCTACGTTGTATATGTCCCTGACTCCTTCCGGAGTATGTAGTTTTTTCTTCATATGTCCTCCAAATTGTTATATTTTCTCGTGCACTTTAGTGTGCTACCATGTTAAAAAATCACTTTGCATTATACGCAGTTTCATCCGTTTTGTCAAGTTCATCCCGCAGTTCCAGATCAAGATTTAGAGAATCCAGGTACGGAACATAACATCCCCTTGCAAATTTCATAAAAAACCGTTCATCCAGTTCATCAAAACGGAAACTCTTTCTTCCGCCTTTTTTTGCCCGCATCCAGAATCTATATAGCTCTTCAAAGCGCATATAATATAACAGATCTTTTGATGAATAATAGATCAGAATGAATGCAACTCCCTGCTGTTTTTCAAAATTCTTCATGAATTCTACCTGATGTTCATGAATATTTTGAAGTGGAAATGTCTCTGCCACGCATTCCTTAGCGTCAAAGCATACCGGTATTCCCTGTACAGCTCCGATATAATCAATCGTACTCCTCTGGTCGAAGTATGCAAGAGTGATCTGTCTGTGTTCTTTATCCATGCGTACCGGTGTGATCGGTGTCGGGATTTTTTGCATCAGTGCCAGATTTTTTTCCAGATACCATTCATTGGTACGATTGACCATATCTTCTAGTGTAGAACCTCTAAGGCCTCTTGAGTTCCATGTTCCCATGCCGTCTCCTTTATCAAGTTCCAGAATAGATCCGGTACTTTTGCGTAGAATGTTTTTCCGGAAAGATTTTCAAGCTCCTGTTCCATTGCCGGAAGGCTTAACTGATATGCGTGAAGTACCTGATCTTCGATCTTCCAGTCTTTTTTATACCTGTCATTCCAGTTCCTGTTGCCATATTTATAATCTCCAAGAAGCGGATGACCGGTACTTGCAAGATGGGCCCTTATCTGATGGGTACGCCCGGTGATCAGATGTACTTTTAATAATGTCATTTCTGCATTCCATGCGATTGGCATATATTCCGTCTCGATTGGAAGACTGTCTTTTAACTGTCTGGATGAGAGGTGGACGGTATTCGTCTTTTCATCTTTGTAAAGGTATCCACGGATATGTGCAGGCTCCTGGATTCTGCCTTTTACGATACACAGATAATATTTTTTTAAAGTACGTTCTTTGAATAATTCTCCCATCTGCTGCAGGCCGGCCAGACTTTTTCCGGCAACGATCAGTCCGCTCGTATTTCGGTCCAGACGGTTACAGATGGAAGGTCTGAAGGTACGCAGGTCTTCGCTTGTGAGTTGTCCGGAATTTAACAGATAGGCGGTTACATTTTCTACAACGGAGATATCCGATTCTTTTGCCTTCTGTGACAGCATCCCGGAAGGCTTGTTGATAAACAGAACATTGTGATCTTCATATATAATATCGGGTTTTACGGTTCCCTTTAACTGCTGCACATGTTCAGGCTTTGATGCCTGGAATTTGGCAATGGTATCATCCGCCAGGAACAGCTTTACACTGTCTCCTTTTTTCAGATGTTCATTGCCGGTTGCTTTTTTACCATTTAATACAATGTTTTTCTTACGGAGCATCTTATAAATAAAACTCCCCGGTGCTTCACTTAGATATTTCCGAAGCAGTTTATCCAGCCGTTGTCCGGCTTCATTATCATGAATGATAAGTTCTTTCATATGTTAGTGTTCACTCCTGTGATTGCTCGTTTGATGTAAATTTATATAATTTTATACGATTTTACATCGAGATATTTAATATGATTTTCAAAATTGCACGTTCTCTTCGTAATGATTCATTCTTCTCTACAGCAGCAATATTGTTCATGCCTTCTGCTCTGGATAAAAACGCTTTATAATCATGGAAGATTTTTATCGTCATTTTATCATAATGATTATTTTTTAATATTTCTTTCATGTGTTGTGCAAGTACAGTTTCGTCTGTCTTGGGGGTACTTGCATAACCACAGATCACATGTCCGGATACAACAACCGCATCCAGAGGCATGACTTTCTGTGAGCTGGTAATGATCATGTCATAAGCACGTAAAATGAGTGGTGCATGTTCTTCTAATTTCTGATATTTTTCATCTGATATTCCCTTGTATGGTGCCATGGTAATGAATTCTACCAGCATCTTTGCTGCCGGAAGGCATCCAACGACTGCAACAACCGTAAGGAGATTCAGTCTGGAACCTGTCTGGATATATCCTGTAACAAATACAGCGATCACAACCGCAAATTCTACGACCGACGCTATCAGATATTTTTGTTTTCTGGCTTTCAGATAGCCTTTCTGACCTTTTTCTGTCTTCATATTTTCAGTCCTTTTCTATATATAAATTCTATAATGATGCCCCGCCTCATTTTTTCTGTCATCTGTTCAGAACAAGTCCGGGGATGACAGCTCCTTTGTGTTTTTCGTTCCTTATCTCTTCCTTATATGTGATTTATTTTCATCATGGCCCATGCCAGCAGCGAGTCCGGAAGTATTTTGGAAAGAATTCTTGATGCCTTCATGGACGCGCCGTATACAGACATACTTCTTCCATGTACACTGTCGATCAGTGCCTGTTTTACGACGTCTCTGGCATCTGCACACAGTGCTTCTTTTTCGCCGGATACCAGCGAACCTGCCCGGTCAAAGAATTCTGTACGCACAGGGCCTGGACATACTGCTGTAACAGAGATTCCTTTTTTACGGACTTCCTTTTCAAGTGCATGGGAAAAGCTTAATACATAAGCTTTGGATGCTGCGTAAACGGCAAATCCAGGCTGTGGACAGAATGCAGCCGCAGAAGCCAGCTGAATGATCCGGCTGCCTTTTCTCATATATGGAAGGCATACGCAGGTCATACGGGTTAATGCATTGCAGTTCAAATCAACCATTCCGCATTGCTCCTTTGTATCCAATTCACTTATGACACCGATTTTTCCGTATCCGGCTGTGTTTACAAGCATACGGATATTGGCTTCGTTACGCGAAAGTTCACGTTCTATTTTTTCAAATATATAATCTCTTTGAAGATCACCGTCAAAGATCCGTAAGGGAATGTGGATTTCCTGCTGAAGTTCTTTCAGCCGTCCGGTACGTCTGGCAATCACCCACAATTCATCCAGATTCTTATACAGATGCGGAATCTGAAGTGCGAATTCCTTACCCATTCCGGATGAAGCGCCTGTAACAATTGCAATGTTCATAGGATCACCTCTTCTTGTGTACATTTCGTATTGCTTTTTTCTTATGGTTTGATTTGTGATTCACAGCACCTGTATTAGAAAACTTTTTCGTGTTTTTGCTGCGGCTGCTGGTTGTACGACGTTTATTGTTAGCTTCTGCATCGTTATCTTTGCTGCTCTTTTTTCCGTTATTTTCTTTATATGATGCCTTTCCTTCCATTTTTCTTGGTCTGATCAGGCAGTGTTTGTCAAAGCCGACAAGATCCATGCGGTGTGCTTTTTTCAGAGCCTCCATGACAAGATCATAGTTCTTTGGATCGCGGTACTGGATCAGTGCTCTTTGCATCGCTTTTTCATGTGGATTCTTCGGTACATATACCGGCTGCATATTTCTTGGATCAACTCCCGTATAATACATACAGGTAGAAATCGTTGAAGGAGTCGGATAAAAGTCCTGTACCTGCTCCGGCATATAGCCAAGGTCCCGGATGTGTTCCGCCAGTTCTATCGCATCTTTCATCTTAGATCCCGGATGCGAAGACATCAGATACGGTACCAGATACTGTTCTTTATGAATCTTCTGATTCATCTTATTATATTTTTGGACAAATTCTTTGTATACACCATTTTCCGGTTTGCCCATGAGTTTAAGAACGTCGTCCGATACATGCTCCGGTGCTACTTTCAGCTGGCCGCTTACATGATAACGGCAAAGTTCTTCCAGAAATGTATCATTTTTATCGGCTACGACATAGTCAAAGCGGATTCCGGAACGGATGAATACCTTCTTTACTTTTGGAATATCGCGCAGCTCCCGCAAAAGTTTTACATAATCTCTGTGGTCGACTTTCAGATTCGGACAAGGTTTCGGGAACAGACACTGGCGGTTTTTACATACACCTCGTGTGAGCTGTTTCTGGCAGGATGGCTGCCGGAAGTTCGCCGTCGGTCCCCCTACATCGTGGATATAGCCCTTAAAGTCTTTGTCATGTGTGATCATCTTCGCTTCATCCAGCAGGGATTCATGACTTCTGACCTGCATAATACGTCCCTGGTGGAACGTCAGCGCGCAGAAACTACATCCTCCAAAGCATCCTCTGTTACTGATCAGACTGAATTTTACTTCAGAGATGGCAGGTACGCCTCCGTCCTTTTCATAAGAAGGATGATAGGTCCGCATATATGGAAGTCCGTATACGTCATCCATCTCATCCTGTGAAAGTGGTGTGGCCGGAGGATTCTGTACAACGTATAAATGATCATTATACGGCTCGACCAGTCTTTTTCCTGAAAATGGATCTGTATTACAGTACTGTACATAAAAGCTTCGCGCATAAGAAAGCTTGTCCTGTTTCATTTCTTCATATCCCGGAAGGATCTCCGCATCATACACACTTTCCAGACTCTTAGTTTTATATACCGTTCCGGGGATAAATGTAATATCACTGACAGCAATTCCACTGTCTAATGCTTCAGCGATCTCAATGATGGAATGCTCTCCCATTCCATATGAGATCAGATCTGCTCCGGAATCCAGCAGTATAGATCGTTTTAATTTATCAGACCAGTAATCGTAATGAGCCATTCTGCGCAGACTCGCTTCGATCCCGCCGAGAATGATCGGTGTTTTCTTATATACCTGTCTGATCAGGTTGCTATATACGACTGCCGCATAGTCCGGACGTTTTCCCATGACACCACCCGGTGTATATGCATCGGTTCTTCTGTGTTTTTTTGAAACCGAATAGTGGTTCACCATGGAGTCCATATTACCGGCAGAAACCATAAATCCAAGCCGCGGCTCTCCGAGAATCGTAATACTGTTCTTATCTTTCCAGTCCGGCTGTGCAATGATCCCTACTTTAAAGCCATGTGCCTCCAGAAGCCTGGTGATGATGGCGTGTCCGAAAGACGGATGATCTACATACGCATCACCGGAAATATATACAAAATCCAGCTGGTCCCATCCCCGTTCTTCCATATCTTTTTTGCAGATTGGTAAAAATCTATTTTCTGACATGTTCCATCTCCTCTTTGGTTAACGGCCGGTATTCTCCCGGCTTCAAGTTTTCATCCAGGCATAAAGTTCCCATACGTTCACGCTTCAGATAAGTCACTTCTTTTCCAACGGCAAGAAACATTCTTTTTACCTGATGGAATTTTCCTTCATGAATAGTAAGTCTGATCTGTGATTCATCTGCACTTGTCAGTATCTCAAGACTTGCGGGTCTGGTCATCTCGGGCTTGTCTTCTGTTCCGATATTAAGACCCTTTTCGAATTGTTTTACATCTTCTTCTGTTACTTTTCCACGGATCTTTGCATAATATACTTTATCTACATGCTTTTTCGGAGCAAGAAGCCTGTGTGCCAGATCCCCGTCATTGGTGATCAGAAGAAGTCCTTCGGTATCTTTATCAAGTCTTCCTACCGGAAAGAGATCTTTTCTTTTTTTGTCTTTGATCAGATCCAGAACCGTTGTATCTTTCCTGTCTTCTGTTGCGGAAATTACTCCGGCTGGCTTATTCAGCATATAGTATTCATAAGACACATAGGAAACCGGCTGGCCGTTTGCCATAATTTCATCCTGGTTTTCATCGATTTTTGTATCAGCGGCCTTTACAACGGTCCCATTTACAGATATGTTGCCCTGTCTGATCTTTTTTTTCACTTCCTGACGGGTTCCGATACCCATTTCCGCCAGATATTTATCCAGACGCATCATGGTTAACAAAGCCTCCATCCCGGAAGATACTTATTTTTCAGTGTTCCACCAGATACTTTTCCCCATCCAAGTGGGAAGCCATCTACACACACCAGGTACCAGCCCTTTTCTTTCCGTTCTGTCAGGTCATCTACGTCAAGGGTTTCGCCCTTCAGGTAGCGTCTGACTCTTTCGTCTTCGCACGGAAGATCGATGATCTGTGTATATTCTTCTTTCTTTAAACACATAGCAAATGCCTGACTTGGTTCAAAACGGTTCTTTTTCAGTTCACCAAGTAAAAGTCCTGTCCGCAGGAAACGGATGCCTCTTACATCCGGAAGTCCCTCCGGCATATAATAGATACGTTCACCGTGGATATCCAGTCTGGATGCGTCCAGCTTCCATGATACCAGCTTCATGAATTCTTCTAATTCTGCCGGAAGCTTTCCGTTTTTCTTTTTTGCTTTTAATTCTCTTACCGGAAGTGGGTCACCTTTTTGCAGTAATGCAACATAATGCCCCTCCCCCTTCATCTTATGAGGAAAGATGCGGACGGTTTTACGAAGCTCTTCGTCTTTTTCTTCTGTTACTTCCGGTATGCCCGGGCAGAACCCTTCATATGGTTCCATTGCCAGGACATGGAACTCAGGGTATTCACGTTTCAGGTGTTCAATGATTTTTTCGTTTTCACTTGGATCAAATGTACATGTTGAATACAGCATAAGACCACCTGGTTTTAACATCCTCGCAGCCTGCAGGATAATATTTCTCTGCAGATTACTGAAAAATGCCGGCCCGTGTTCTTCCCATGCTTTTACCATCTTCTTGTCTTTCCGGAACATTCCTTCTCCGGAACAAGGTGCATCGATCAGGATCTTATCAAAATACTCGGTAAAATAATTCTCCAGACGTCCCGGTTCTTCGCTTAGTACCAGGACATTTCCAATACCGAATACTTCGATATTCTTTAAAAGGCCTTTCGCTCTGGAGCTGCTGATATCATTGGCGATCAGAACTCCTTCTCCTTTCAGTTTTGCTCCAAGTTCGGTTGCTTTTCCACCCGGTGCTGCACATACGTCCAGTACCTTGTCTCCCGGTTCGACCGGAAGACGGTTTGCAGGTGTCATGGCACTTGGCTCCTGGAGATAATATAATCCTGCGAAATAATATGGATGCTTGGCCGGAGATACTTTATCTCCATCATAGTAAAAGCCATTTTCAATCCATGGGATTTTCTTTATCTCAAATGGACAAATCTTTTCAAATTCTTCTACGGAGATTTTTCCTGTATTAACACGCATACCATAATATCTTGGTTCCTCATAGCAGGCGATATACGCATCGAACTCATCTCCGAGAAGTGCACGCATCTTTTCTTCAAATGCTGCTGGCAGATTCATATATTTTTTCCTCCGTCATTTCTAATTGTACTCTTGAACTTTTTGATGTTTGATTTTATGAGTACTGTTTATTGTTCGTTTCTATTTACAGTTTTTCAAAACCAGTTTCAGGAATTCCCAGCTTCTCTGTGTCGAAGCAATATCCAGACGTTCATTAAAGGAATGAATGTCCAAAACATCCGGGCCGCAGGATACACAGTCAAGATCCGGGCGTTTCCCAAGGAACAGCCCACACTCAAGTCCGCCGTGGATGATGCAGATTTCTGGATCTTTCTTATACACTTCTTTATAAGCAGCTTCCATAATCGGTCTAAGCTGTGAATCCGGATTATACTGCCATGCAGGGTAAGTGCTCGAAATTGTTCCTGTTCCGCCGAAAGCTTTTGTCACAGCATCTACCTGTTCCAGAATCTGCTGTTTTCTGCTGTCTACAGAGCTGCGGATCAGGAATGCTGCTTCAACACCGTTCTCTTTCATCTCTACAGTTCCAAGATTCAGGGAAGTTTCTGCAGCACCGGCTACCTTACGGCTGTATTCCTGAAGTCCGTTTGGGCATGCAGCAAGGAATCCAACGACTCTTTTCGTAGTATCTTTTGAGAACACTTCGATATCTTTCTCTTTTGTTGTCTGTACATTTACGGTAAGTCCTGGCTCTTCTCCCATGAATTCTGTATTCCAGATAGCTTCCATATCACGGATCATTGAAACAATCTTTTCTGCATCATTTTCAGCAACTACAATAGAAGCCACAGCCTCCATTGCGATGACATTATCCTTGGATCCACCATATATCTCACTTAAGTAAATTTCAGCCTTGCTTTCCATATGATAAAGCAGGCGTCCCATCATTTTATTAGCATTTCCACGTTGTCTGTGAATCTCTTCTCCGGAATGGCCGCCAAGTAATCCTTTGATCTGGATCTCAATCTTTTCTCCGGATACAGTTTCTTTTTCTACCGGGATCAGTGACTGGTAACGCACACCACCGGCGCATCCGACGGTTAAGGTTCTTTCTTCTTCGGAATCAATATTGATCAGTTTTTTCCCTTTTAATACGGACAGATCAATCGCTTCGGCGCCGTCCATCCCAAGTTCTTCATCAACAGTGAATACGACCTCCACCGGTGGATGCGGGATATCATTGCTGTCCATTAACGTAAGTGCCATCGCAACAGCAATTCCGTCATCTCCACCAAGCGTGGTATCTTTTGCTTTCAGATATCCATCTTCTACATATAATTTTAATCCGTCTTTTTTAAAGTCATGGTCTGAATCCGATGTTTTTTCACATACCATATCCATATGTCCCTGAAGGATAACCGGCTCACTGTCTTCATAGCCTTCTGTTCCAGGCTGGAAGATGATAACGTTATTCACTTCATCCTGAATCACTTTCAGGTCACGATCTTTGGCAAATTTTACAAGATAATCGCTGATTCTTTTTGTATCCATGCTTCCTCTTGGAATTGCACTGATTTCTTCAAAAAAGCGGAAGACTTCTTTTGGTTCTATTTCACTTAATACTGACATTTTTTACACTCCTTCTTACATTACGCTGTTATCTATTATCTAACAGACTTCTAAAAAAATCAACTGATATAAGCGGCTGTACACACATAATCATAATTTGCAGTTACTGTTCACTCAGCATAGAAACACCCACTGTGCAGACAATAGGAATTAATACTTTTGTGGTTTTTATCATATAAATACATTGACAACTCTCTGTTCCATGGAAAGGTCTGTTATGATAAAACATCGTGTATTGACTATCTTTCTTCTATCCTTTTTTTGTTTGATGCTTCTATATCCGAAAACGGTATTTCTTGGTGCCAGTGAAGGACTGCTTTTATGGTTTCAGACAGTTCTTCCAACACTTCTGCCCTATATGATACTGAATAATCTCATGATACATACTTCTGCTCTTCAATGGATATGCCGGGTGGCAGCTCCAGTTCTTTGTCGTATCTTTGCTACGTCTTATTATGGATCCTTTGCTGTCCTGAGTGGATTTTTATGTGGATACCCTGTCGGAGCTAAAACGACTTCTGATCTGTTGAAAAAAGGACAGATTACTTATAAGGAAGCCGCCTATCTGTTATCATTCTGTAATAATACCAGCCCTGTATTCGTGATCAGCTATGTAGTTCAGCAGAATCTGCAAGATCCGGCACTGACAACACCCTTCCTTCTGATCCTCTTTCTTTCCCCGGTATTATCAAGCTTTCTTTTCCGGAAATGTTACTCTTTGCCTGGGAATATCATAACAGAGTCTTCCTTATCTTTCCTGGAATCTGATCCGGTTCAAAGAAAACAGGCAGATCTCTTTGACGTATGTATTATGAATGCTTTTGAAGCACTTACCAGGATTGGTGGTTATATGATGCTCTTTACCATCGCTATCCGGATTTTATCTGAATTCTTCCCAGAGCATCCGTTTACGCTGCTGCTATATGCAACACTGGAATTAAGCACCGGAATCCGTATGATTGCACAGTCTTCTTATCCGGCCGCCTACAAGATCATCTTTTCAGCTTCTTTAACTACATTTGGCGGATGGTGCTGTGTGATGCAGACTCATTCCATGACATCTGAAACCCACATACCCATGCTTCCATATATAGCAGAAAAACTGGTCACCGCTGTGGTAACCAGTCTCCTTATATCCGCTTACGTCTATTGCTTTTATACGTATTAGTCTGACATTAGTCAATCGTATCCTCGCCTGCCAGATCATCATATTCTTCTGCAGGAGCAGCTTCCTGATAATCTTCTTCTGCATAATCTTCTGTCTGATAATCTTCTACCGGATACTCTTCTGGCACATAGTCATCTGCTTCCTGCTGAGGTTCTTCTGTTGGAATCTCAAGTTCTGCTCGGTTATTGCGGACCATGTCATAACATTCCTGAAGAGAATTAACCAGGCTGTCATATTTTGTTGTGTATGTATCTAATGTACGTCCGATGGATGCCTCTGCCTGTGCAAGAAGATCATCTGTGTAATTGATCGCACCGATACGGATCTCGTTGGCATCACTTGTTGCATTGTCCAGAATCTGCTGAGCCTGTTCTGTAGCTGTTGTTACGATCTCATTAGCCTGTGCATATGCCTGCTGCATGATCTCGTGCTCACTTACCAGCTCACTTGTCTGGATCTTTGCTTCCTGGATCATATTGTCTGCCTTAGCCTGTGCATCTGCCAGGATCGCATCCTTATTTGCAATGATCTTCTGATAACGTTTGATCTCATCAGGAGTCTTCATACGCAGCTCTCTTAAAAGCTCATCCATCTGATCTTTGTTCACAATGATCTTTGTTGTTGACAGTGGCTGAAATTTACAGCTGTCAATATACTCTTCAATCTCCTCTATAATCTGTTCAATACGGCTACTCATAATATCTGCACTCTCCTTTTATGCTTTTGCTTTCTGTTTTTTCCATACCTGTTGTTCTATATATTCTGGCACGAACTGGGATATATCCCCTCCAAAAGCTGCCACTTCTTTCACCATGGTGGAGCTTAAGTATGAATATTTCAGATTTGTCGTAAGGAAAATCGTCTCCACATCTGACGCCAGCTTATGATTAGTCTGCGCCATCTGCAATTCATATTCAAAATCCGTAATTGCCCGAAGTCCTCTTATGACGACTTTTGCATCAAGCTTGTGGGCAAAATCCACCAGTAATCCTTCAAACGGAATAATCTTAACATTTGGCATGTCTTTTGTTACATCCTCTAACATTTTAACACGTTCTTGGACGGAAAACAACGGGCTTTTTGCTTTATTATTCAGTACTCCGACAATCAGTTCATCCACCATTTCGGATGATCTTTTTATAATGTCCAGATGGCCGTATGTAACCGGGTCAAAACTTCCCGGATAAATTCCTCTTAACATATCTCTTTCCTTCCTGCAGGTTCTAAAAATACATGCTTATTGGTTTTGTATTCTTTCTCTTTTATGATTGTATATCCAAGCTCTTCTGCGTAATCAAAATTTGTCTCCTTCGAAGCTTCTACGATAATAATCCCTTCATCTGCCAGAAGTGATGATCCGGAAAGGTAGGTTAATACGCTTTTTTCCAGTTCTTTATTATATGGCGGATCCATGAAGATATAATCAAACTGTTTTTCACCTTCTAATTTATACAATGCTGTCATTACATCCATCTGCATTGTCATTCCTTTGCGTTCAAAATGTGTCTTTTTCAGATTTTCCTTTACACATTCCATTGCCTTTGGATTCTTTTCTACAAATACTGCTTCCATAGCGCCGCGGCTTAACGCCTCAATTCCAATTCCACCGCTTCCGGCAAACAGATCCAGAAAAACACTGTCATAAAGATACGGTGCGATCATATTGAATAATGTCTCTTTGATTCTGTCTGTAGTCGGTCTGGTATCCATACCTTCCAACGTCTTTAATTGTGTTCTTCTTGCACTTCCTGCAATTACTCTCATATATTTATTACTTTCCTTTCTTATCGGCTGGTGTTCCGAGCTTACGGTAACGGTTCATACAGGCATAAATCTCCTGTGTTCTCGGCATAGCAAGATTCCCCGGTACGACTGTCCCCTCACAGATGCCTGCAATCCCTTGTCTCTTAAGAACCTTTGAAAGCTCTGTGACTGCCTGTCGGAGCGTCTTCTTCCCGTCAAATATCTCTTCTTCCAGATACCTCAGGCTCTGCGCCAGCGTATTAAGCTGTTCTGTATCTACTAATTGTTCTACATATCTCAGATCAACCGTTTCATAACCAATAGAGATTGCATCTTTTCCCTGTGTTTTTAATTTTACACGCCCTTTTTGACGTATGCCTGGATTCTTTTTGATTCTGCGGTCAAAAGATGGCATCTGTGGTTTTGCATCCGGAAACTTAAGCTCCGGATACTGCGCTGCTGCAGATTTTGCAAGTTTTGTAATCTCTTTTGGTATATAGCGCTCCATCTGGATCACCTGGTCTGCAATTTGAAAATATGCACCCGAGCTTCCCGCTACCAGTACTGTAGAGATTCCATACTGTTCGTAAATATCACGCACTCGTTCAATAAAAGGTGTGATCGGCTCCATATCCCGGTGAATGACCTGCTGCATAAGTTCATCTCTTACCATAAAGTTTGTGGCACTGGTATCTTCATCTATCAAAAATACGGTTGCACCGGCTTCCAGACTTTCAATTACATTCGCTGCCTGTGAAGTGCTTCCACTTGCATCTTCGGTATCAAAAGCATGCGTATCTTTTCCGTTCGGAAGGTCATTGATGAACATGGAAATGTCTGTATGCCGGATACTTCTGCCATCTTCCGCCCGGATTTTCACCGCTGTTGCATCGGTAATGACATATTCTCTTCCGTCTCCCGGAATATGCGGATATACGCCACATTCCAAAGCTTTTAAAAGTGTCGACTTCCCATGATATCCACCTCCGACAATCAGGGTAATTCCTTTCGGAATTCCCATGCCGGTAATGGCTCCTTTATTCGGAAGTGTCATCGTTACTTTCATAGACTCCGGTGATACGAACGGAATTGCACCTTTCATCGGCTTTGACGAAACGCCGGACTCTCTTGGAAGGATAGATCCATCGGCTACAAATGCTATCAGATCTTTTGCCTTTAATTGTTCGCGGATATATGTCTGATCTACGGAAAGTTCAACCGTTTTTCTTACTGTATCAGGATTCATATTCCGGTAAAGCAACGCCTTTTCTACACATACGGGCAAAAAATCATATAAGATTTTCCGAAGTTCTCCCGACTGTATCGTACGTCCCCTTGCAGGAAATCCAACTTCAAACCTTACGATGATATCACCGGACTTTCCGTTAATTTCGCAGGCGGTCCGCTCCAGGATCTCCTGTCCGCATCTGGATACCTGAATGATTCCGCTTTTTCCTGAACCATGTGCCTGGAAAGAATACCGCTCTATCTGTCTGGAAAAATTTCTCAGTATATAGTCCGTAACAGCCAGTTTTTTACATGGCTGATCATAATCTTCCCGTGGAAGTCCTGCTGTTTTTCCAGGTACCTGAATATGCAGTCTGGATGGCGATGCAAAGGGATCTCCCTGTACATGATCTATAAAAAGTATATATTTACCAAACTGATAAGCGCCTTTTGTTTCTTTATATGCCGGATATCCTCTGTGATCGATTCTTTCCAGCAACTGTCTTAAATCCTCTGCTGTCTTCATGATTTTTTTATATCTACTCCCTGCCTGTGTTCTTTTTCCTTACAGATCTACAATCCTTGCCCGGTGATGAATTGCCGGAAGGAATTTCTGGAGCAGGTCTTTGGTTTTGAATTTCAGATGACTGGTGTTAATGCCAGGATTACATCCAAACCACTCTGCTTCTGCTACTTCTTTATCAACGATTACCTGTACATAATCATCTTCGTCTGTAAGAAGTCCTGCGACACTTGCAGATCCCGGTGTGGTTCCAAGGTGTTCCAGCATCTTCTCCGGTGGAGCAAAAGACATATGCGATACGCCAAGTTTTTTACTGAAAGAGGCCGTATCAAACGCCTTGTTTGCCGGCATTACTAATAAGAAGAAAGTCGTTTTCTTCTGGTTGCATAAGAACACGTTTTTACGGATCTCTGTTCCAATTGCTTTATCAATTGCCGAACATTCTTCCATCGACGAAGCAGGATCATTATCCACCTGTTCATATGGAATTTTTAACTTTTCCAGTGTATCATACATTTTTCTTTCTAATGGCATTCTTTCGTCTGCCGGAGCTTTTGTTCTGATTTCGCTGATGTACATAATAGCTACCTCCGTTTTTTATAAATATTTATCTGACTATTTTACATTTTTCTCCCAGTCCTTCAACTGCTATTATTATATCGGATATATAGTTATAATGCAATTTTTAACAATATAATTTTAACTAAAAAGAATTAAATGTGAAGCATTGGCAAAACCGGATTGACAAAATCGTGTGAACATTAACTTCCGGCTTCTTGTGAATTATGCTATAATACATTTACATATCCAGAGTATGTAAATATATGATGATAGTCAAAGGAGAAAAGACATGAAATACGTATTAGCATCAGCTTCTCCCAGACGGCAGGAGCTGCTTACACAGGCAGGATTTACATTTGATGTGATTCCATCTGCGATTGAGGAAAAGATCACAAAAGATATTCCGTCTGATGTTGTCATGGAACTGGCGCATCAAAAAGCTCTTGATGTATTCGAATCACAGATACTGCATAATCCAAAGTACCAATCCGAAAACTGCCTTGTCATCGGCGCTGACACCATAGTGTCGTACCGGGGGGAGATTCTTGGAAAACCAGCAGATAAAGAAGAAGCATTCGACATGCTTTCGATGCTTGCCGACCGTACGCATCAGGTCTATACAGGTGTATCATTTATTGGTCAGATCCGTGGACAGAAAATCGCACATACTTTTTATGAGAAAACGGATGTTACCTTTTATCCTGTCAGCAAGCAAGATCTGCATACTTATGTTGACAGCGGGGATTCCCTTGATAAAGCGGGAGCTTATGGAATCCAGGGGGCATTTGCCATCCATGTAAAGGGAATCGAGGGAGATTATAACAACGTAGTTGGTCTTCCAATCGCCCGCCTGTACCATGAACTTGATTCGATGCTTCCAAAGGAGAAGGTGCACTATGCATTCTAGTCGAAATAAACAAAAATACGAAAAATCTGCACTCCGTGTTTCGATTACCGGAAGTACGATATTCGTAATTCTGGAAATTGTCATGGCGGTTATCACACGATCCCAGGCTGTTCTTCTTGACAGTGTCTATGATGGCGTTGAGATTCTGATGGTGTTTGTATCACTTTCCCTGGTACCTTTGATGTACAAGCCTTCCAGTGAAAGTCATCCGTTTGGATACCAGCAGATAGAATCGCTGTTCGTTGTGGTAAAAGGTGTGATCATGATTGCGGTTACAACCGGACTGATCATTAATAACATTCAGATTATATATCATGGCGGCCAGCATGTGAACTTTTCTATGGTTGCATATTTTGAAATGAGTGCGACACTTGTCAGCATTGTTGTAATATTCCTGCTGCGCCGGATGAACCGGCAGCTGACGTCGCCGATCGTGACAATGGAGATTCAGGAATGGCAGATTGATTCAGTGGCTTCTCTTGGTATGTGTATTGCTTTCTTCTTACCACAGATGATCCACGGGGCATGGTTTCAGCCGTTGATTCCTTATCTGGATCCAATCCTTGCCATTATCCTTTCCTTTTTTATGCTTCCAGTACCTGTAAAAACTGTAATTTCAGGACTTCGCGATCTGTTTTTACTTCCACCGGAAGAGGAAACCGTCCAGGAGATCAAAGATATCGTATCCCCGATTCTTGCCACATACGGAGATACCAAACTTTATTATGATATCTTACGCACAGGCCGGAAATTATGGATCAGTGTTTATATTACTATGAACCGTGACCTGATTTCGATTTCAAAATTTAAAGCCGTACAAAAAGAAATCATTGAAGCCCTTTCAAAAGAATATCAAGATTTTTATTTTGAATTACTTCCGGATATTGAATACAACGGTGTCACAGAAGTTCCGGAGCCTGTACCGGATGAGGACGATAACTAACCCGGAACAGCATAAGAAAACAATTCTGATATCTTGTTTTCTTACATATTATTTATGCGGACAGCAAAAGATCCAACTGCAATTCAGTCACACACTGCAGTTGGATCTTTTTTGTGGTACATACCGTGGTATGTATGAGGAGACAGCGGGGAACTGTCTCTTCTGAAGGTAGTTCTATGAATCAAATAAATGGTATCGTCATATATTAATTGCTGCTTTATCTACGTTCTATTTTGCTTCGTATTTTGCAGTGGCATCTTCGATAGAAGATCTCATGATCAGCATCAGCTCATCAATCTGTTTCTTAGTTACGATAAGTGGTGGGATCATACGATTTACGCTGTCTCCGATGGCTGTGATCAGTGCCATTCTGTCAAGGCATCCGTGTTTTACTTCTACAGCGATTGGAATATCGTATTCGCATCCAACCAGAAGACCACGTCCTCTTGCTTCTTTTACATGAGGAAGTTTTGCAAGTTCCTGTTTCATGTATTCGCCCATCTCTTTTGCATTTTCGCTTAAGTGATTATCAAGAATCTCTGTAACAGATGCAAGACCTGCGGCACATGTTACACAATGTCCACCGTATGTAGAACCATGTGTTCCTGCTGTAAATGCTTTGGCTACTTTTTCAGTTGCACAGCATGCAGCTAATGGCATTCCGCCACCGACTGCTTTTGCCATGGATACTGCATCTGGTTTTACGCCATATCCCATGTATGCCATCGGTGCTCCTGTACGTCCCCATCCTGTCTGAACTTCATCAAACAGAAGAAGCATATCTTTCTCATCACATAATTTACGAAGTCCTTCGATGAATTCCTGTGTTGCAGGATGTACACCACCTTCGCCCTGTACTGGCTCGATCATAATTGCGATCGTGTTCTCTGTTACCTTTGATTTGAAATCTTCAAGATTGTTATATTCTGCATAATCAAATCCCGGAAGCATTGGTTTGAATCCCATCTGGATTGCATTGTCCGGCTGTCCTGTTGCAGACATTGCTCCGTATGTTCTTCCGTGGAAACCGTTCTTTGCTGTGATGATGTGATATCTTTCTGGTCCGAAATTATCCACACCATATTTTCTTGCCATTTTGATCATACACTCGTTTGCTTCGGTTCCGGAGTTCTGATAAAAGATTTTGTCCATTCCAATCGTGTCACAAATTTTCTTTGCCAGTAATGCCTGTGGAATAGTGTATGGATAGTTGAATGTATGCATAATATCATCTAACTGATCCTTGATTGCTGCGATGACTTTTGGATTTCTGTTACCACAACTGTTAACGGCAACTCCACCGTAAAAATCAAGATATGCATTACCTTCTTCATCATACAGATACATGCCTTCTGCTCTTTCTGCAATAAAGTCATATCTTTCATAAGTTTCTACCATGTACTTATTAACCATGTCCTTTAACTCTTCTGCTGTAAGCCCCGTATCTTTTAATCTCATAATAAAACTCCTCACTTTCATCCATTCTGAATTTTGTTGAGAAACAAAAAAGGCACCACACCCTAATGGGTATGGCACCTTTGCCTTTCAACGATTCACAGTATATACCTGCATTTTTAAAACGTCAATATCTTTTTTGAAATTCTTAAAAAATATTTTTCCGTGTTGCCATGCTAAAGTTGGAAAATGTTTTGAGAAAACTTAGGGATACAGAGAAGCTGCCACTTGCCACCGGTAGCTTCTCTTGCATACTTCGGCATAAAAAATAGAGTGCCACATGACACTCTATTTCTGCACATATTAGTTATACTTACGTTTTCTAGCAGCTTCTGATTTCTTTTTGCGTCTTACGCTTGGTTTTTCGTAATGTTCTCTTTTACGAATTTCCTGCTGAATACCAGCTTTTGCACAGTTTCTTTTGAATCTGCGTAAAGCGCTATCTAACGATTCGTTTTCTTTAACGATTACATTTGACATAGACTCACACCTAACCTCCCCTCCAGTCCTATATTGTGCATCATACGACTGATCGGGTATTTTTATTGCACTACATATGATTATAACATATTTTTTCTGTACGTCAATAACTTTCTTACACTTTGGTAAAAGTTGCAAAATTCAGCTAATTGACTGTAAAATTTTATGCAAGCTGCCCTTCTAATGCTTCTTTCGCAGCCTTCAGTGCGTCTGCAACACCTGCCGGATTCTTACCACCAGCCTGTGCCATATTCGGGCGTCCGCCACCGCCGCCGCCAACTAATTTGGCAACTGCTTTGATCAGGTTACCTGCATGTGCGCCCTGTTTCATAGCTCCATCTGTAGCTGTCGCCATCAGACTGACTTTTCCGTCATTAACAGAAGCAAGCAGAATCACACCTTCTCCTAACTTCTCTTTTAACTGGTCTCCAAGATCACGCAGACCATTCATGTCTACACCTTCCAGGTTTGCAGCAAGGAACTTCACGCCCTTTACTTCTTCTACCTGGTTCATAACATCACCCATGGCATCTTTGGCAAGTTTGCTCTTTAAGCTTTCCACTTCGCCCTTCAACGCTTTGTTTTCATTCATCAGATGTGTTACTTTTTCTTCAATGTTTTCTGGTGTTGCTTTTAATAATTTAGCAGTCTCGTGAAGCTTCTTCTCCTGGGCACTGTAGTAATCCAGAAGTCCTTTTGATGTCAGAGCCTCGATACGACGTACTCCGGCGGCTACACCTGTCTCAGACAGGATCTTGAATGCCATGATGCTGCCCGTATTGCTTACATGTGTACCACCACAGAATTCGATTGAGAAATCACCCATGCTTACAACACGTACGATGTCTCCATATTTTTCTCCGAACAAAGCTGCAGCTCCTGTTTTCTTAGCTTCTTCGATCGGCATATTTTTAATAACAACCGGCAGGTTCTCGCGGATCTTTTCGTTTACGATATCTTCCACCTTCTGAAGTTCTTCTGCTGTCATGGCAGAGAAATGTGTAAAGTCAAAACGGAGTCTCTGTGCATTGTTCAGGGATCCTGCCTGCTCTACGTGATTACCAAGCACCATACGAAGAGCTTTCTGAAGCAGATGAGTCGCACTGTGGTTGTTCTCAGCAAGCGCACGATTTTCTTTGTCTACTTTCAGAGACACCTTGTCGCCAACTTTGATCATACCTTTTGTAACCTGTCCTACATGGCCAAATTTACCGCCTGCAAGCTTCACAACATCTTCTACTGCAAATTCACCATCTTCTGTGCAGATGATACCTTTATCAGCTTCCTGCCCCCCCATAGTTGCATAGAAAGGAGTCTTGGCAACGATAATCGTTCCCTTATCTCCGTCTGTCAGTGCATCTACAACTTCTGTCTCGCTTGTCATAGCTGTTACTTCAGACTCTACATCCAGCTGGTCATATCCGGCAAATTCAGAAGATAATTCAGGATCCAACTGATCATATACGCTGGCATCTTTACCACTGTAGGTGTGTGTACCAAACGTTCCTTCTGATTTTGCACGCTGTTCTTTCTGTGCTTCTTCGAATCCCTTTTCATCGTAAGTCAGACCCTTTTCTTCCAGGATTTCACTTGTCAGATCAATTGGGAATCCATAGGTATCATAAAGCTTAAACGCATTCTTTCCGGACAGAACAGTCTCTCCGTTCTTCTTCATCTCTTCTTCCATGTCTGCAAGAATAGACAATCCCTGATCGATAGTCTTATTAAACTGTGCTTCTTCTTTTGCGATTACATTAAAGATAAAGTCTTTCTTTTCTTCCAGTTCCGGATATCCGTCTTTGGAACCATCGATAACGGTCTGTGCCAGTTCTACCAGGAATGCGCCCTTGATTCCAAGAAGTCTTCCGTGACGGCATGCACGACGTAACAGACGTCTTAATACATAGCCACGTCCGCTGTTAGATGGCAGAATACCGTCTGAGATCATAAATGTTACAGAACGGATATGGTCTGTCAGCACTCGGATAGAAGTGTCTGTATTATCATCTTTCTGATATTCCACACCAGCCATGTTACATACATGGTCTCTTAAAGCCTTTAATGTATCGATATCGAACATAGAATCAACGTCCTGCACGATACATGCCAGACGCTCCAGTCCCATACCTGTATCAATGTTCTTCTGCTCTAATTCTGTATAGTTATTATGTCCGTCATTGTCAAACTGTGTAAATACGTTGTTCCAGATCTCCATGTAGCGGTCACATTCACAGCCTACTGTACAACCAGGCTCTCCACAACCATATTTTTCTCCACGGTCATAATAAACTTCTGAACATGGTCCGCAAGGTCCGGCTCCATGCTCCCAGAAGTTGTCTTCTTTTCCAAAACGGAAAATTCTCTCTTCCGGAATTCCAATCTCTTTATTCCAGATCTCAAATGCTTCATCATCATCCAGATAAATGGATGGATATAATCTATTTGGATTCAGTCCCACTACTTCTGTAAGGAACTCCCATGTCCAGTGAATCGCTTCATCTTTAAAATAATCTCCAAATGAGAAGTTACCAAGCATTTCAAAAAAAGTACCATGTCTGGCTGTCTTTCCCACATTCTCGATATCTCCTGTACGGATACATTTCTGACAGGTGGTAACTCGTCTTCTCGGCGGTATCTCCTGTCCTGTAAAATATGGTTTTAATGGTGCCATACCAGAGTTGATCAATAACAGACTCTTATCATTATGTGGCACTAATGAGAAACTCTTCATTGCCAGATGTCCCTTGCTTTCAAAAAATTCAAGAAACATTCTTCTTAATTCGTTTACGCCATACTTCTGCATAATTTCCTCCTGCTCTACATTCATGTATCAAATCAGTATAAATATTTTTATCAATACTAACTTTTAATTATAAAGAGAGACAGACGTTTTGTCAATCTTTACGCCTGTCTCTTTTATAGTCTCTTTTAAATTAAAGGATGCATGAAATTCCGCCTTTGACAGCATTTCTTATGATTCCTCTTCACGGGTTTTAGTATCTTCACCCGCTGTTACTTTAATTCGATTTCACCAAGCTCTTTTGGCGGAAGCTGTTTGCTGGATGCTTTTACGAATTCCTGTACTTTCTTCTGTGCTTTTGGTACCGGAATATTCGTTCCTGCTCCTGCTACACATCCTCCCGGACATCCCATACCTTCGATCAAGCATCCGTTCATTTTGCCAATTTTGGCCATAGAAAGAATCTTCTTACAGTCTGCAAGACCTTCTGCATGTTCAATCTTTACTTCCACACCCGGATAGTATTCATTGACACATTTTTCGATTGCAGATGCCACACCACCTGCAACCGCATATCCACGTCCTGCTCCAGTTGCATTATGGAAGGACGATTCAGCCTCATATTCAGACAGATCAATTCCTTTTGCATCGAACATTCCCTGCAATTCTTCGAATGTTACAACAAAATCAACATCACTTCTTACCGTTCTCCGCATAGCTTCCAGTTTTTTCGCTGCACAAGGTCCGATAAATACTACTTTTGCATTTGGATGTTCTTTTTTGATCGTACGTGCAGTTGCAACCATAGGTGTAAGCTCCTGGGAAACTTCGTCGATCATATCCGGGAAATATTTTTTCGCCAGCATTGCCCACGAAGGACAACAGGATGTAAGAAGAAATGGCAGTTCTCCTGTTGTAACTTTTTCCACGTAATGATGTGCTTCTGCCACAGCTCCAATATCTGCACCCAGTGCAACTTCATATACCTGTGAAAATCCAAGTTCTTCCAGTGCTGCTTTTAAGTTTCTTGCACTTATATTATCTCCAAACTGTCCGGTAAATGCAGGTGCGATCTCGGCAATGATCTGTTCGCCTTCCGTGAGTGCTCTTGCAAGCTGGAAGATCTGGGATTTATCTGAAATTGCTCCAAACGGACAACTTACCATGCACATACCACAGGATACACATTTATCCGGATTGACATATGCACGTCCTAATTTATCGGATTCAATCGCATTAACGCCACAGGCTTTTGCACAAGGGCGCTCTTTCTTGGAGATTGCGTCATATGGACAGACGCTCTTACATTTTCCACATTTGATACATTTGCTCTGATCAATGTAAGATCTGCCATTCACCATGGAAATTGCACCCTTTGGACAGACTTCCATACAAGGATGTGCGAGACAACCTTTACACATGTTGCTGACCTCGTAACCTTTTGCTTCACACCGCATACATGCAGATGGAATTACCTGCATAAGCGGCGGTTCATAATACTTATCCGAGATGTTACTTGCTTCTACACCGGCAGTCAGATGCACCGGCTTATCTTCTGGTCTGAGTGAAAGTCCCATCGCAAGTCTCACCTGCTCACGTACAACGGCTCTTGCACGGTATACGCTGTCACGGTACTGCTCGGTCTCGTCATTCACCATCGCGTACGGAATTGCTTCCATATCATCACATAAAGTATCCGCATCTGCTTTGAAACCAAGTGCAGCAACCTCTTCAAAGACTTTTCTTCTCAATCGTCTAACGGTTGTATTAATTCCTCTCATCATAATTGAGATTCCTCCTGTTTTTCTTTGTCATTTTTATGACAGTCTATATAGACTATTATAGACAATTGAAAAAAATATATCAACTGGATATTGCACCTCTTGTCAAAAAACAACCCCTTCTATCCTCAAAAAGGCAAACTCATTTATCCTCTAACATTTTTAGCACATTTTCAGTTTGATTTTTCAATTTTTCATCATTCTA